>JAHDHK010000010.1 GCA_020631335.1 Chromatiales bacterium | reverse complement strand
CCGCGATGCTGTACACCGGGTGCCAGTGCGCGTTGCTGGCAAAGTCGTTGTTGCACCCAGGAGAACGTGAGTGACTTACCACGTGCCACACGCCTGACCAGCCACAAAGCAACACTGAATGCCAGCACACCGGCAATCGCGTTTGCCGTTGCCTGCCCCGCCAGTACACCACGGGCTCCGAACCAGCCCGCGAATAGTCCAACCATAGGTACCGCCAGTACGAGGTCACGGCCAACATTACTTATGGTCGACAGACCCGGGTGTCGCAATGCGTTCATCACCGGGTTTGCCGCAAGCTGCAGACCGAACAGGGTATAACTGAACACAATAAAGGTCGCATAGAATTTCAATAGCGCCGCCGCCTCACCCTGCAGATCAAAAATACTGACCAGCCAGCCCTGCAACAGAAATATCACAATGCTCACCGGTATTACATAGGCGAAGCAAAACTTCAGACTTGCTATCAGCGTCTCTTCAATGCGATCGTACAGCCCTGCGCCGAAATTTTGCGAGGCTATCGGGCCGACAGCCCCCGACAAACCATACAAACCTGCAAAAGCCACCGGTGTAATTCTACCTATAACGGAGGCCGCTGCTACCGCGTCGGTACCGAAGCGGGCCATTTGTGCTGTGGCATAAGCCGACCCGACAGGTGCAGACAAATTGGTGACCAATGATGGCAACGCTATGCCGGATAGTGCTTTGAAATCTGACACTATCAATCGCGGTTGCACAGGCACAAGCAACTGATGCTTTTTATATATCGAGTACACTGCCACACCCGCTACCGTGATTCTTGACAACACTGATGCAACCGCGGCACCGGTCAGCCCCATGGACAGCGTGAAAATAAAAATCGGGTCCAGTACCGCATTAACAAGACCACCGGCGATAGTTGCCCACATGGATTGCCGCGGATCACCCACCGAACGCAACAGTGAAGTCCCGGCCATGGCAAATCCAAGCAGCGGCAAAGAACAACCAACGATACGAAAATAACCCACCGCCAGCTCGAGCGTTTCACCACCGGCCCCCATCAATGACATCAGTTGTGGCGCATAGAACAACATTGCTGCTGTAACCGGTATTGTCCACAGCAAGGTATATAACAAACCATGGGTGGCGAGTCGTCGGGCTTCTTCTTCACGGTTAGCGCCAATTGCCTGTGCAACCAGCGTTGAAATACCAATAGATATACCGATACAGACAGATGCACCGAAAAACAAACCGATACCGGCAAAGCCAACAGCCGCGGCCAGCTCAGGTGCGCCCAGTATTGATATAAAGAACACATCCACCAGATCGACGATGAATATCGCAAACAGCCCGACAGCCGACGTCCCCGACAGCGTCACCAGATGGCGGAAAACTGAACCCTGCGTGTAAGTCGCCTGATGCGATTGCGTCAAAATGACATCCCGATATCGTGCCCATCACTGAGCGGGAAATGTAAAGGACAATATATCCGCGCCGGTTAACCTGCAAAGCTCACGACTCAAGCAAAAGCGGTTAACGGCAACGCCAGCGTATTCATCCGCCAATACACAATGCAAAGTGTACAGCAGGATGCTGTTCAAACATCCATTGTGAAAATCAGAATACCGTCAGTCCTGCCTACCCGGCCCGCAGCGCCAGAATTTCATCGACGTCTGCAGTGTCCTGCCACTGTTGTAATTCTTCCATCTGCCGGCTGATTGCGACGATTGACATCCGATCGGCAAGCTCATTTCCTTCAACCCCGACGTGTCCGTTGACGTGCAGAATCTTCACCTGATTATCCAGAGCCTGATAAACAGCAAAAATTTCTTTAATCAGCTCCAGATTTTTAATTTCACCTGAAGGTCGTGTCCAGCCGCGCTTCTGCCAGCCGGCTGCCCATTGTGTAATGCATTGAATGGCATAACGAGAATCGCTGAACACGGCCACCTCACGATTGCGATCTACTTCTTCTTTTGCAAACAGAAGTCCGTGCAGTAAACCATTCAATTCGGCGGTGTTGTTGGTTCCATTCGCGTTGTACATACCATACCAGAGCTCGCTGAGACTGGAATCCCGGTAAATGACGACCCCGGTGCCCGCCTCTCCCGGATTGGGCTCACAGCCACCGTCAGTAAAAATTTTTGTATATGCTGATACTGCCGCGACCTCGGCAGCATTGTAGGTTTTCACGCTGGTATCCGTACGCTTCGCTTTTTTGGCAGATGCCGCGGGTTTAGCGCCCGGTGCACCCGCTCCGTCTTTGAACGCCGCCTCTGCCTGATCACGCGTAGGAAAAGATTTATACCGGGCACCACCCACCCCCTCTACCTGTGCTTTGCAGGTATTCCAGTCGGTATAGATGCCAGGTTGCTTTCCAGACCAGACTACATAGAATTTTTGTTTAGCCACCAGCCCTCTCATCACCCATCGCCATTTGCGCAGGTCAGGCAAAAAAAATTTATAGTGAAATTACCGGGTCGGCAGCCGACCTCTTCTACCAGCACACAACAATCCTTGTGTCTGGTGTAAACTGGCTACAACTCTAACCGTAAGTTTATCATGAGCTACGATACCGCATTACCGTCAATCACCGATCTGAAAGTCCGAGCTAAGCGACGCATGCCTTCTTTTGCGTTCGACTATGTCGATGGCGGCATCGACGACGAAGCCGGCAAGATACGTAACCGTGCCGACTGGCACGACGTATTGCTCACACCGCGTTACCTGAGAGACGCTTCCGATGCCGACCTGCAGACTACTTTGTTCGGTAAGACTTACGCAATGCCATTCGGTGTGCCACCGGTTGGTCTGGGTAATATGATGTGGCCGGGCGCGGAACTGGCACTGGCAAAAGCCGCTCAGGCAGCAAACATTCCCTACATTCTGAGCACGCTGAGCACAACTGATCTCGATGAAATAGCTAAAGCGGCCAAAGATGTGTGCTGGTTTCAGATGTACGTACCCAACGATGTTGAAGTGATGAAGGATCTGCTCAGCCGGGTCACTGCGGCCGGTTACCACACGCTGGTAGTCACATTGGACATACCGGTCGGCGCAAAACGAAACCGCGAGCTGAAAAACGGCCTCAAACTGCCTTTCAGCATGACACCCGACATCATCTGGCAGGCTGCCACACACCCGGTCTGGGCGCTCAACACACTGAAAGCCGGCCGACCGGACTTTGTCAACGTACTGCGTTACAAAACCACACCGGATCAGGGGCTGGCTGATTTCATCACCAGTTTCGCCATGAAAGGCGTGACTAAAGAACGCATTGAAATGATCCGGCAGCTCTGGTCGGGCCCTCTTATGCTCAAAGGTGTGCAGTACGAGCAAGACATGAAAACCGCTCAGGAAATCGGTGTCGATGGCGTCATCATCTCCAACCATGGTGGCAGACAGCTCGATGCCGCACCTTCCAGCATGCAAAGCCTGAAGGCTCTGAATCATTATAGCGAGCAGGGCATGACCATTACGGTCGACAGTGGTATCCGCACCGGGCTTGATGTTGTGCGAAGTAAAGCCCTGGGCGCACAGATGGCGTTCTCCGGTCGAAGTTTCTTCTGGGGGATGGGTGCCATGGGCACTGCCGGCGCCAATCAGGTAATCGAAATTTATCGCGATGAAATTCGTCGTACACTACAACAGCTGGGCTGTGAGAGTTTTGCGCAACTGGACGACTCCTGGCTGGCTGAATGATTACACATACCTGGCGTATACCGGGCGCATAACACGTAATACGCCAGTCGGTTACCCGGATAGGCTGCTCATCGGTTGCCTGCTAATAAACCTCACTTTGTAAATGCAGCAAATCAGTGGTATCGAAGCCATACTCGTAATACAGCGCATTGGCACGCGACAAAGACTCCGAAGCATTTTTCATACTTCTGTTTGACCGGTAAAGCTCAGCCAGCACATCCGGCTGGCTCCGGTATTGTGCGCGTTTCGATGCTCTGGCTATTGTCGCGTGCGCCTTTTGTCTGAAGCGCCAAGCGTTGACTACATCACCGCGCGCCTGCAACTGGTTATATAGTTGCTCCTGATCACGCGCAGCGCCCATCGCCTGTACGCTGTCTTCGAACTGCCGTTGTAATTGTTCAAGTTCACTGGCCAGCGTATCGAAGACGGCGCGGTCGGTACCCTGTTCGATCATTTTCTGTTGCAATGCCCGCGCATCAAACATTCGCCCCGATGATGCATAAAGCTTTATAGCTTCGATGCCCGCCTCCTGTGCCTGCATTGAATTGCCGGAGCCCATGTAGCCACGATACAGAGTTGCATAGGTACTGGCCGCTGCGCCATAGCGTTCGAGCTTCAAGTTATTGTCGGCCACACGCAAGAGATCGGATTCAGCCGAATAGAACTGTCCATGGCTGATTTTCCAGCGTGAAACGAGCAACGTATCGTAGGCATTAGAGGCCACCCGGGCGCGCTTTCGCACCAGCAGATGCAGCCGCCCAAGCTGCATATAAACACCAGCCTGCGCCAGCTCGTTGCCTTGCTGTTCAAACAGATCCAGTGATTCGGCCAGATACATTTCAGCCGTGTCTATGTCGGCTTCAATCAAAGATAATTCGCCAAGCTCAGCCAGTATGTTCGCCAGTTTGTTGTCGTCGCCGGCAATCACCGCCTGTGTCGCCTGTTCGAGCAACTGCTGCCTTGCCCACTCTATCCCTCCGCGATCAAGCAGGTTTTGTGTTTCGGCAGACAACGCCACCGCCGGAAGCGGCAGACGCGGCAGTGTTTCATATTCCACTTCCGGTTCAGATACCGCTGCCACACCGGCGTCCGGTGTCGTTGCGCTACCATCGCCCTGCGTTGCGCCTGAATCAAGAGTTCGCTGCCCGTGTAGCGAGCCAGTGGACTCTTCAGAAGAATCGCCAATAGTAAAATGAAACAGCGCAATCGCAACGCAGGACAGACCGGCTGCCAGTATTGATCTGGTGCTTTTTGACAGCGTGTAACGCTGACTCCCGGCTCTGTCCATTCAATGCCTCCGGCTTACACCCCGACTCGATCCATCTTTGCGGGGCATTGAAAGAACGGTGCGACAGCAGCGCACCTATTATCGTTGTGCAGGTCAGTGCAACACTGATGCACCTGCGTTTATCACGTTTTTCAACGCAAAATTAATGTTCACCACCTGCTTTAAAGTTAAATACAGCGCCTTCTCTGATCCCCGATGGCCAGCGAGTGGTCACTGTTTTCAATCGGGTATAAAACCTGACACCTTCAGGACCGTGAATAGAGTGATCACCGAACAGTGAGCGCTTCCAACCGCCAAAGCTGTGATAAGCCACTGGCACAGGAATCGGAACGTTAACCCCGACCATGCCAATCTGTACACGGCCGACAAAATCACGTGCGGCATCTCCATCGCGCGTAAAGATTGCCGTGCCATTGCCATACTCGTGATCGTTCACCAGCCCGAGCGCCTCTTCATAGGAGCCCGCCCTGACGATGCTCAACACCGGACCAAAAATTTCATCTTTATAAATATCCATCTCTTTGGTCACGTTATCGAAGATACATCCACCGACAAAGCAGCCGTCCTCATGGCCGGACACTGTCACCTCACGACCATCCACCACTAAACGCGCTCCCGACTCAACACCACGATCAATATAGCCATTGATTCGATCTTTTGCTTCAGGAGTGATGACCGGCCCCATCTCTGCGGTGGCATCAGTGTAAGGCCCGACCCGCAAGCCCTTCACCCGTGGCGCAAGTTTTTCGATCAGTGCGTCGGCAGTACTGTCATCAACAGTCACTACCACACTTACCGCCATACATCGCTCACCGGCAGACCCGTAGGCTGCACCCATGACGGCATCGGCGGCCTGATCCAGGTCGGCATCAGGCATCACTACCATATGATTCTTGGCACCGCATAATGCCTGTACACGCTTGCCATTGGCACAGCCGGTTTCATAGATATACTGACCGATAGCAGTAGAACCGACAAAACTCACACCCTGCACACGATCATCGGTTAACAGGGTATCTACCGCTTCCTTGTCTCCGTTGACAACATTAAGCACCCCTTTGGGCAGACCGGCTTCTATCATCAATTCTGCCAGTCGATAGCTGCACGACGGATCTTTTTCGGACGGCTTCAGAACAAAGGTGTTGCCACAGGCAATCGCGACCGGAAACATCCACATAGGCACCATTGCAGGGAAGTTAAATGGTGTAATACCGGCACAGACACCCAGCGGTTGTCGCATCGAATAGCTTTCGACGCTGGTCGCTACAGCTTCACTGTATTCGCCTTTGAGCATTTGAGGAATGCCGCAGGCAAATTCGACAACCTCCAGCCCGCGCGTAATTGAGCCTTTCGCATCGTCTATGGTTTTGCCGTGCTCGCTGGAAACAATGACCGCGAGCTCTTCCATGTGCTGATGCAGCAACTCACGGAATTTGAACATCACCTGTGCACGCTTTGCAGGTGCAGTCCCCGCCCAGCCGGGAAATGCGGCATGGGCACTGGCGATGGCTGCACGCACGTCATCGCCGCTGGCAAACGCAACCTGTTTACTGACCTGTCCGGTCGCGGGGTTCAGGATATCGCCGCTTCGGGCGCCCTGTCCGGCAAATGCTTCGCCATCAACAAAATGGGGCAACGGGCTTGGCAGATCTTGTGGCTTGGCAGACATGTGCACTCTCGGCGTTGACAAAGCCCCTAGTGTACACCCACCCGCGCCAACGCTGCATTATTCAAATCACACCATGAATGTCTCGGTGCCTCCGGCCTGCAGCGCGTTGAAACCGCTAGCCGGCCAGCTTAATCGCATCGGCAATAGCATCAGGTTTTTGCGCCGGCGCCATGATATGCACACCGGCAAGCCCGGGTATCTCGCGGTACTGCTGAATCAATTCAGCGCATATGGCACGACCTTCCGCCTTCGCATCAGCAGCCTGCTCAAGCCGCTTAATGGTTTCTTCGGGTATGGTCACCCCGTAAAGATTATCGTTCATCCACTGGGCGGATTTTGCCGACACAATCGGACCTATCCCGAGTAGTACCCCTACTTGTTCGGTAATTCCCGCATCCTGCAGGCGGCCGATAAATCGCCGGGCAACAGCCGGCTCAAAGCAGAACTGGGTTTGCGTAAACTGCGCGCCACAGTCAATTTTCGACTGCAACGCATCGGGCTTCCAGTCTGCAGGCGGATCAAAGGGCATATCGGCGGCACCGATATAAAAGGGTGGCGCTGCCTGCAGCGGCTTCCCGGACGGCAGCACCGCATCATCTCGCAATTGCCGCGACAACTGCATCACCTGGCGCGAGTCGAGGTCAAACACGGGTTTGGCTTCCGGCTGATCACCCTTGGCCGGATCGTCCCCCATGAGTATCAATAGATTGTGGCAACCCTGTGCCGCCGCCCCCAGAAGATCCGCCGTCAGTGCAATCCGGTTTCTGTCGCGACAGGTGACCTGCAGCACCGGCTCATAGCCGGCCCCTGCCAGCAGTGCTGCGGCTGAAAAACTGCTCATGGTAGTGGTGGCACCGGCACCGTCGGTGACGTTGATCGCATCAACCAGATCTTTCAGGTGGCTTGCTTCAGCCAGTAAAGACTCCGCTGAAGCCGATGCCGGAGGCACTATTTCAGCTGTGATGGCAAATTCACGATTAGAAATTTTGGAGGATAATGCGGTCATAAATCACCGGAAAATTAGCATTTAATCGAGAATACAATGTCTCGTTGTTTTGTTATTGTGACACGACGACGAACAAGTGCCAGCACGGCGCAGTCAATGCCGGAACAGGCCAGCCATAATGACCACTATGAAAAGAACCATCTACTCTCAGGAACACGAACTGCTTCGCGGTGAGTTAAAGAAATTTTTCGACAGCGAAGCCGTACCCAAACTCGATGCATGGGAATCTCAGGGATATGCGGATCGGGAAATATGGAATCAACTGGGTGCACTCGGAGCCATGTCCTGTATGGTCGATGAAAAATACGGCGGCCCGGGTGGTGATATGCGGGCAGCCTGCGTGATCTATGAAGAAATCGGTCGCTGTGGAGTTGCAGGACTCGGCGGTATCGGCGTTCACGATATTGTTGCCTACTACATGCAAAACAATGCCTCTGACGCACTGTGCGAAACCTGGCTTCCGAAAGCCGCGAGTGGCGAGGCCCTGTTTGCAGTGGCAATGACAGAGCCAGGCGCCGGCTCTGATCTGCGCGGCATCAAAACATCTGCACGCCGCGAAGGCGATGACTACATTATCAACGGTTCGAAAATCTTTATCACCAACGGCATGATGGCTGACGCCATTGCGGTGGTATGTCGAACCGACCCGACCGCTGAACGCGGCGGTATCAGCATTGTGCTGGTGGAAACCGACCGAGAAGGATTCAAACGCGGAAAAAACCTCAACAAAATGGGGCAGAAATCTCAGGACACCGCCGAGCTATTTTTCGATAACGTCCGTGTGCCTGTCAGCAATACGATCGGCGATGAAAACCGCGGGCTGAACCTGTTGATGGCAGAACTGCCTTTTGAGCGGTTACTGATCGGAGTAGTGGCATTGGGCGGAGCCAAAGGCGCCTACGCTGAAACTGTCGCCTATGTTAACGAGCGCAAAGCCTTCGGGCAGCCCGTGGCAAGCTTTCAGAATACACGCTACAAACTGGCAGAGCTGCGCACAGACATTGAAGTGGGAGAAGCGTTTGTCGATCGCTGCGTAGAAGCACATGACAATGGTCAGCTGTCAACCGAACAGGCCTCCATGTGCAAGCTGTGGCTCACTGAAATGCAGGATCGCGTCGTTGATGCGTGCGTTCAATTACACGGCGGTTATGGCTACATGTGGGAATACCCTATTACCAGACGCTACGCAGACTCACGTGTGCAGCGCATTTACGGCGGCACCTCCGAGATCATGAAAGAACTGATCAGCAGATCTGCCGCACTGGATAGTTAAGCATCATTCATTACCCTGTCTCTGGTCCTATAACTTACCTACAGCTGATGCCTGCATGAAAAAAAATGATGCCCTGCAAACCGCCATTTCCATTCTTGCTGAAATCACTGCATTCGATACGACGTCGCGAGAATCCAATCTCAAGCTGATAGAACATATTCAGTCCTACCTTGATAACTTCGGGATCGAGTCACGACTGACACATAACGACACAGGCACCAAGGCAAATCTGTGGGCAACTGTCGGCCCCGATATAGCAGGCGGCGTTGTATTATCCGGTCATATTGATGTTGTACCGGTTGACGGACAGAACTGGTCCAGACCACCTTTCACCATGTGGCAAAGCGACGATAAACTTTTCGGTCGTGGTGTGGTGGACATGAAAGGGTTTGTTGCGATCGCACTGGCACTGGTGCCGCAAATGCTGCAACAGAATTTAAAAACGCCCATTCACTTTGCCTTCTCCTACGATGAAGAAGTCGGTTGCGTCGGGGTTCGCGGTCTGATCAACGATGTCGCCGACAACCTGCCACTACCGCGAGCTGTTATTGTCGGTGAGCCCACCTCCATGAAAATTATCGGTGGTCATAAAGGTTCACGATCTCTGGAGACTATCATACGCGGCGTGCCGGCTCACTCCAGTGATCCACGACTTGGCAGTAACTCCATTATGGCAGCAGCAAGACTGGTCAGTTATCTTGAAGCCCTACAGCAGGAACTGGCTGACAACGCAGATGCCAACTGCCCATTCGACCCTCCTTACACGACTATCGATCTCGGACAGATCAAGGGGGGAACCGCAAACAACATCATTCCCGAATTCACCACCGTCAGCTGGGGCATGAGAATCGTACCGGGCGATGATGGCGAAGCTATAGAAAACAGAGTAAGAGACTTTATCGCGCAGGAAATCGACCCGCTGTTGAAGAATGTCGATGCGTTCGACCAACCCGTTGAAATTGCGGGCACACAAACGACGCTTTACAACGTCGTCCCGCCACTGGTGCCGGATACCCATTCCGATGCAGAACAACTGATCAGACACCTCACAGGCCTGAACAATTCCGGTGTGGTTTCATTCGGCACCGAGGCAGGATTGTTTCAGCAGGCCGGCATGTCAGCGGTGGTGTTCGGACCCGGGAGCATCGAACAGGCACATCAGCCCGATGAATATATAGAAATAGATCAGATCAAAACGTGTATTGATTTTGTATACCAGCTGATCGACTGGGCAGCTGGTGAAAATCCATTTGATCTATTCATTGAATGACGCCTACAGAAGCCTCAGGCAGAACCACGCAAAACAAGCGACAGCCAACGCCACATTAATCAACCCCAGCACGCGGAAAAATGTGCCCAGCACACACGGATCACGATCAGCAATTATAAAGGGCATACCGTTGGACGGTCGGCCGATCACATGATCCGCCGCATCAGCGGTGCGTTCGCTATGCAATCGAAGACTGATCTCCTCTGCCCTTTCCCGTGCGACCTCCCATTCTCCGCAGTCGATCTTACCGTCACCGTTACGGTCGAATTCATCAACCACCCATCGCCTGTCTTTCTTCCAGCGCGATAACAACTTACTGACTTCCACACCCTTTTTATATTGCATCGACTCGGCGCGCTGAGTGCGCAGCTCACCGAGAATATAGACGCTGGCACCGGGACGGATATATTTAGACGATATTCTTTTACCATCTGCTATCCAGGTACGCCGGCTGCTGGAGATAATCTTGGCACCGCGCGGATCAACCACACAACTCCCGCTGTCGTCGGTCAGAGAAAACGGCAGCGTGCTGGCACCGGTTTTAAAGGGTACCGGTGCCGAGCTCCAGATCGAGTACCGGTGCCATACACAGGGAGGCCCTGTAAGAAAACCCTGCGTTTGCCGGTTGCCGAACAGATCACAGGTACCATGCAACTCAACAAACCCCTGGGATGCACTATTAATCCTCGACTTAGGGGTATCAATAATAAAATGATAATAGGCGTTCGAACGTAACGCACACCAGATCATCAATACACAGGCCAGCAGTATCCCCAGTGAAGACAACACACTGACTTCACCATGGGCAGCTACGCCAAGCAGCAAGGCCAGTGCAACAACATCAATCCAGAACGGAGAAACATTATTTAGAGGTGAGCCCAGTGAGTCATTGCGCACCTGGTCCAGCGCAAGTAATGCCGCGGGATTCATATCAGGCGAACAGCTTAGCCATGTCTACATCCTGCAACTGCTCTTCTGCAACTTCAAACAGATCAGCATGCTTAAATGCAAACCAGCCGGCGACCAGATTGGTAGGAAAAGCATCAACCGTAATGTTATTCACATTGACTGAATCGTTGTAAAACTCCCGACGATCAGCGATAGAATTTTCAAGAGACGTCACACGCGACTGCAAACGCATAAACGATTCATTGGCCTTGAGCTCCGGATAGCTCTCTGTCAGCGCAAACAGACGACCGAGCGCGTTATGCATAAAATTCTCTGCGACACCCAATCCCGCCATATCACCGGCTTCCATCGCGTTGGACACCTGAGAGCGTGCCTTAATAACTTTCTCAAGTGTTTCCTGCTCAAACTTCATATACTCACGGCAGGTAGTGACCAGCTTGGGCAATTCATCATGTCGCTGCTTGAGCAGTACATCAATGTTACTCCATGCTGCCTTAATATTATGTTTAAGCCGCACCAGCCTGTTGTAACAAACCACCAAGTAAAATGCCAATGCCACCGCAACCACACACACGACAATTCCAAAAACGCCCATAGCTCCCCCGGTTTATATTGTTTTTCTGCAGCAATGGAATAATTTCCGCAGAGTTCAAGCAGGAACACCCGCTTTTAGACGAAGCGTTGCGACGAGCCTGTCCGAACCTTTAATTCGCACGCTTATTTTGCCGACCAATCGATTCCCACCGGATAATTCAATCAACCCCGATCAATACGCAACTTGCCAAGCGATCACCATCGGTGCAGAGTTACCGTGGCAATCAATACCATGACGAAAAAGCTGAAGTCGCGATGTACCGGAGGGCACGTTCGCACCGGGCAGCACAGCGCTCATCGTATGGTTCAATCACCGCCAACTAAAAAAGGTGTACCAAGAGCCGAATGCAAGATCAAAACAAACCAAATCCGGTAGCGGTTATCGGTGCCGGCATTGTCGGTGTGTCTACCGCTATCTGGCTGCAACGCGCCGGGGTTGATGTCATTCTGCTCGATAGGAGCGGACCGGCTGCCGGCACCAGCTTCGGTAACGCCGGTGTACTGGCCAGTGCGTCCGTCGTACCCGTTACCGTACCGGGGCTCATCGGTAAAGCACCGTCGATGGCTCTGGACAAAACTCAGCCGCTTTTTCTCAATTGGTCTTACTTACCGCGCATGCTGCCATGGCTGGCAAGATACCTATCACACTGCAACCCGGAAAAAGTACAACGTATAGCCAAAGCACTGGGGCCCATTCTCAATAACAGCCTGGCCGATCATCAGGCCCTTGCCGAAGGTACCGGCGCCGAAAAATTTATAAGCCCGGCAGAATACGTGTACGTTTACCGTAATCGCAAACACTTCGATTCAGACCACTTCGGGTGGCAGGTCCGACGCGACAACGGCTTTACATGGACCGAGTACGAGGGTCAGCAGCTGCGCGATTTTGATCCAGCACTGTCAATGGAACAGGGCTTTGCTGCCAGTGTGCATAACCATGGTCGCATCAGTGATCCCGGACGCTATGTGAAAACGCTGGCGGAACACTTCACTGCGAAAGGCGGGCACATTATCACTGCCGACGTAGAAGACTTTGTGCAGCATGAAGGCAAAATAACAGGAATCCGGGCCGGTGGAGAAACCATCGCCTGCAGTGCGGCCGTCGTTGCCACCGGCGCCTGGTCCAAAGCACTGATGAAGAAACTGGGTTGCAGCGTACCGCTGGAAGCCGAGCGCGGCTATCACATCGAACTCTATGAACCTTCAGCAGTACCGAAATACCCCACCATGATTGCAGAGGGCAAATTTGTGATGACGCCGATGGATGGACGGCTGCGATTCGCCGGGGTAGTGGAATTCGGCGGACTGGTCGCCGGTGCCAGCAAGGCGCCGATTGATTACCTCAAAAGCTATATCAATCGCGTGATTCCCGGCCTCGAATGGACCGAAACCAGGGAATGGCTGGGTCACCGCCCCGCACCCACGGACTCCGTACCGGTGATAGGAAAGGTACCGGGGTTAACAGGCGCTTATGTAGGTTTCGGCCATCAACATGTCGGCCTGACCGGCGGCGCCGTTACCGGGAAACTGCTTGCCGGACTGATTACCAATCAGCCGAGTGACGTAGATATGTCACCTTATCGGGTTGACCGGTTCGCCTGAGCACTTCGCAGGGGGCCTACCCCCTGTGTGGATTACCTGAATAAATTCGCACAGGATACCGGCCCGGCGGCGCTGCGATGCGCCACCTTCAGCGCCAGTTGCCGCAGGTAATTACTGGCTGATGCCTGTAATTTCTATTTGAGTGTAGTTCTGGCGATGTCCCATCTGGCGACGGTAGTGCTTGCGGCGACGGAATTTGACGATGTCTATCTTCTTGTGTCGTCCATGCTCAACCACTTTTGCTTCAACTGAGGCACCGGCGATTGTCGGGGCGCCAACGTTGATTGTCTCACCGTCACCAACCATCAACACCTGATCGAGGTTAATGGTTTCTCCCTCGTCAGCGTCCAGCGTCTCAACGCGCAGTTTGTCGCCGGCTGCGACACGGTATTGCTTGCCGCCGGTTTTGATGACCGCGTACATTGGAATTCTCCGATCGAATATCTGGCCGGATTGGCCTGATGAATAGAAAACCCACAATTGTAGGCAGTCCGGCGATCAAGGTCAAACGCTAACGCAGCCAATTTTGTGGACAGACCGCCACCCCGGGTGGCGGAACAAACGATTTATTCGCCGATTTTGGTGGTATTGCCCGACAACTTGCTTCTGATCGTGTCGGCAACACTTGCCACAAAGGGCAGTTTACCGACGTCATCAGCATAGATCACACCACCGACAAAACCGATTATCAGCGCGGTTGAAAATCCGATAAGCCATAGCAGCAACAGCACCAGCAGAATCACAATTGCAATATTGATCATCGGACCGTAACCACTGGATTTGGTCAGATTTGCGATCAGACTACCTACGGTATCGGTTGCTTTACGCACCATTTGCCGGCCGGTGTCCTGCATCGGCTGCAAACCGCTGAAAAAACCTGTGGCCAGATATCCGGCGAATGCCCCGAGTGCTAATCCTATAAATGTAAACATCCCACCCTCACTTAATAATGTATTGATTCGATTGGACTAATATGTGGTTAGCGTCGGCGCTAAACAAGCGCGTAATAATACGGAGATGTTGCCACAACTACTTGTCGGAATGTTAAAAAACCTGACACATTCTCGCAGTTGTGTACACCCAACGTGTGCCCGGACTTGCCCGCTGTCTATTTCAGAGCGAACCCGTGTCGCGTACAAACTGCTTGGCGCGAATATGACCGATTCCGGCGCAAATAACGCCGCTTTTCGATTATTGTAAAGAGGGCAACTAAGAGGATGCAGAGAAAACAGGGAACGACCCGACGCAAAGCGAAGCCTGTTTAACAGCCGCAATTCAGAAATTATAAACAGCCGGTTTGATGCAATATGCACTGCCGGCAGACAAAAATTATTGCACCGCAGGCGCCACGAGTATTTCAGTGCCAGACTGCCACACCGGCTAATCAGGCCACGGGTAAAGACAAATCAGACCTGCCCCACTCCGACCATGAGCCATCATAGACAAGTGACTCCATCCCGGTCAGATGAAGCGCAAAAGACACAATGCAGGCCGTCACCCCCGAGCCACAGCTGGTAATAATGCGTGTGTCGCCGGCAAGGCCGGTTTGCGAAAAGATCTCTCGCAATTCATCAACCGGTTTAAACAAGCCGTTTTGTTGCAGCAATAAGGTGTACGGCACATTCAACGCTCCGGGCATGTGACCACTTCGCAGCCCGGCAACCGGCTCCGGATCAATTCCGTTGAAACGCCCCGACGAGCGTGCATCGAGAATAAAGGCATCAGTGGCATCCAGCGCGTCGAGAACTATCTGCCTGTCTACAGTCAGCTTAGTCGCTTCAATTTCACCATAGGACACTGCCTTAACCACACCTGCCTCACCAGCGGCTACCTTGCCTGTCCAGGCGGGCAGTCCTCCGTCCAGCAGAGCCACCTCCGGGTGACCGATGGTCTTCAGTGTCAGCCACACACGGGCAGCTGAAAACATCCCCAGCTGATCGTATATCACTACTTTGCTATCACGACTGATACCTCTGGCCGCAGCAGCCTCCGCCACCACCTGCGGTGTTGGCATCATGTGCTTTAAAGATGCATGGGGTTCTGCAATCAAGTCGATGTTCCAGCGTTGCGCACCGGGAATGTGCGCTTTCGCAAACTCATCATCCGCATCTTTACCCATCGTCGCCAGGTAATAAGACGCATCCACAACCACCACTTGCTCGAGATTATCCTGTAACCACTGAGCTGACACCAGCGAATTCACAATTATCACCTTTATGACATTTCCAAGATAAATGATAACAACTATTGAGCTCACAGACAGCAGCACAACCTGCTCCGCAGACATCAACAGTTATCCTTAACGAAGTCACCGCAGAATCTACAGGCAATACCCTGTTACATGAGTCATCACTGACAACTTTTCTATACACAACTAACGTCTTATTCAATAATGATAACCTGCATCACCGATTTGCAATTACACGCAAAGGTGTATGGGGCAATCTAAAGTGACCATGGAAATTTATGTATAAAATAATCTGGATGTCCGACCCTCACTATACACAGCAAGGTGAGGTACTCGGTCACAATCCACGGTTCAGAATCAAAGCTGCCGTCGATTACATAAACACGCATCACACTGATGCAGACATATGCGTTATCACCGGTGATCTGGTCAACCATGGCACACTGACCGACTACGAAGGGCTCAGTGACCATCTACAGCAACTGCGAATACCGTTTCTTCCATTGATGGGAAACCATGACCAGCGACAATTACTGAGACAGACGCTACCGCTACCAACTGCCTGCATGACTGACTTTATTCAGTATAAGGTGTCCACGCCCCGGGCAGAACTGCTCTGTCTCGATACACACAAAACCGGATCCAGTGCCGGCGAATTTTGTGAAGCGCGTTATCAGTGGCTGGAAGATACTCTGTCATCCACCACAGACAAACCAGTGTATCTTTTTTTACACCATCCTCCGATGCCACTGGGACTCCCCATGCAGGACATCGACCGAATGGAGCATGGTGAGAGATTTCTTGATCTGATCGCACGCTTCGATTGCATCAGTTATCTGTTCATCGGTCATGTTCACCGCCCCGTTACCGGTGTCGTCAACGGCATACCGTACGCGACGATGCGATCGATACTGCTGCAAGCACCTCCGCCACGACCCGCGTGGGACTGGGAGTCATTCAAACCCGCTGCAGAAGCACCCAACCTGGGTGTTGTCACAGTGACGTCGACAGGTGTGTCAGTTCAATACGAACAGTTCTGTAGCTTTGAAAGTGGCGCACAAGCGGATGTAGTAGCACAGTAGCAATTCGTCACTAAACCGGGATGCAAAGGAAACGCTGCTGAACCGGAATAACAGCAGCGTATGTATTTCAAAAAACCTCAGCCGGTTACCTCGGTAATCCGGCTGACCAGCACGAGCGCCTGATGATTATCAACGCTGTTACGAAGGTTTCGGTGCATAGGCACTGCACCATGCTTCGGCGGGTACCAGATTCGCAGGGAAAATCGAGCACTTGCCGTTAACATCATCAGATGCGGTGTAAAGCACGCAACCATCACATCGTTTACCCTCAACTTCAGTCACCGCAACGTACTGCAATTGTTTCGCGGTTGCAGACTCAGGATCAACCAGCGGCAGATCCTCAGCATGTGATGGCAACTGTGCAACCAGAGTGGATACCGGTATTGCAAGCGCACCTGTGCCCAGCAATCGCGTGAAGTCTCTTCGGCTTACTTTTGACATTATCTTCTCTCAATGTAGTAAATACTCTTTTTACGCACATGGAGATATTCAAGATCAACCGGCTGAACGCCCACAATACGCCGGCCTTGCGCGCGAACTCGCTCACCGGATTACTCAGCTACTCATCCAACAACAGTCCCGGCCCTATTCACCATTACTTCAACCACGATGAGAGCCTGCAGCGCGCATCGTATGTAAAGGGCTTGACCTAAAGTTAACCTGAGGTACTAACATTCACACTGAACTTCTGGCAGGAGCAAGCAGTGACTTATGTTGTCAATGAAAACTGTATTAAATGCAAACACATGGACTGCGTATCACTCTGCCCGACCGATTGTTTTAGAGAGGGAGAGAATATGCTGGTGATCTACCCGGATGACTGTATTAACTGCGGCGTGTGCCTGCCGGAATGCCCCGTTGACGCGATTGAAGGTCCGGTAGAAACCAGCGACGACCTCTCAGATGAGCAGAGGTACTGGCTCGATCTAAATAGAAAATATGCTGACATCTGGCCGGAAATCACTGAAAAAGGACAGGTTCCCGAGGATGCCGACAACTGGAAAGCGGTAACCCGGAAGAGAATCCACTTCTCTGAAAAGCCCGGTGGCCGTTAACCAGCCGCCTCCGGGTGAAGTATGATAACGCCGGCAAATCCCCCACACCGTATTGAAGTACGTTATGAGTAAAGTGCAAACTGGGCAAATCTTCACCGAAGAGCGCACTTTATAAAACAGAAAAATCTATATTAATAGAATACGTTTCTGCGCAAGAGCAGGCACACTGGTGTTCAACACACCGCTGCGTAAAATCATCGAATGGCAAACCCCATGCAGGCAACACCCGACAACTGGACCATAACCAACATCCTGTTTTCGTCCACGGATGAACATGCTACGGCCATAGAATTCACGGACGGCGGTGCCTGGACTATACGTCAGTTGCGTGACGCAGCACTTCAATCCGCAGGTCTCCTGCAGGCTGCTGGTGTCACGGCCGGTGACCGGGTGGTGATCATGGCGGATAACCCGCAGCGCTTTTGTCGTTACTGGCTGGGTATCTCAATCCTGGGCGCTACCATGGTGGCAATCAACACAGGCCTGCAGGGGCAGGTACTGAGTCACCAACTGCAGGTCTCCAATGCGGCGTATGCAATCTGTGACGATAAATATGCAACGGTACTTTCCCGGGCATCAAACAATCTGCAACTGATTACTGAAGACACAACCGCCGACCCACTCAACACCGCTGAAATATATCCGGTCAAACCCTCGGATACCGCCTGCATTATGTTCACCTCCGGCACATCAGGCCCGTCAAAAGGTGTAGAGATGCCCCATGCCCACTGTGTGTTGTTTGCCGTTGGCACCATCGATAACTATAAACTCAAAAGCACTGACTGCTTCTATATCTGTCTGCCTCTGTTTCATGCAAACGGATTATTCATGCAACTGCTGGCCTGCCTGATGTGTCGCTGCCGCGCAGTTATCCGACAGAAGTTTTCCGCCACCCGCTGGCTGGAAGATATTCGCCATTACCGGGCAACGCACACCAATACACTGGGAGCCGTAGCCGCGTTTATCATCGCCCAGCCACCAACACCGCAAGACAACGATCATGCATTAAAGGTGATCGGCGCTGCCCCACTCACCACACACGCCGAACAAAACTTCCGGCAAAGATTCGGCATTAACAACGTGCTGCCACTCTACGGCATGACAGAAGTTAACATTCCATTATATGGACGCATGAACGAGCGTGCGCCGGGTACCTGCGGCCGGGTCTATGACAAGTATTTTGAAGTGACGATTCGCGACACCAATACCGACGAAGCGCTTGAAGACGAGGTGATCGGTGAGATCATGGTGCGCCCCAGATTACCGTGGGGATTTATGTCCGGCTATACAGGCATGGCAGATAAAACCATCGACGCCTGGCGCAACTTCTGGTTTCACACCGGCGATGCCGGATACCGCAAACCGAACGGTCAGTTTGTGTTTGTCGATCGAATAAAAGACTGCATTCGACGGCGCGGGGAGAATATCTCTTCCTACGAAGTTGAGCAGGCCTTTCTGGCTTTAGACGGCATCACCGAGGCGGCTGCCTTCGCGGTGCCGGCAGACTCCCAGGAAGGCGGCGAAGACGAAGTCATGATTGCGGTACAAGTGAGCGGAAACGCCTGTAAAGCACAGCTGGCAAGCTGGTGTAATCAGGCTGCGACTGATCTGGCCGTGTTCGCCGTTCCACGCTACGTACGCGTGGTGAAGACACTTCCTAAAACACCCACTGGAAAAATCCGCAAAGTAATCCTGCGTGAAGAAGGTATCACGCAGGACACTGTAGATTTGTCTGGCCTGTGAATTGAAATAATCGCCGCAGACGGCAATGACAAACGCGAACTAGGACTGCTTTCTTAGCATTTTCCATATGCCCGGCATCAGCAGCGCGGCAATCACGAGCTTGGCGAGATCACCCAGCAGAAACGGCGTCATACCCCACTGGAAAACAGGCTTGTCCCAGCCCACGACACTGCCGAGCCACAGAATGCCGGGCACATAGATAATCGCATTGCCCAGCAGCATCGCCAGCGCAGTGGTGCCGATGTTCCGGTCCCAGCCGCGTTGTGCCAGGTATCCGACCAGCGCAGCCGCCAGCACAAAACCAATCAGAAATCCGCCGGTCGGCCCCATCATATAGGCAAGCCCGATACCTTTTTCCGGAGTGCCGGCAAACACAGGCAAACCAGCCGCGCCCTGCAACAGATACAAACCAACGGTCGCGGCACCCAGTCGCCACCCGTAAGCCATACCGATCAACAACACCACCAGCGTTTGCAGTGTGACCGGCACAGGATAAAAAGGAATCTGCACTTTGGCAGATACCCACAGCGCAAGCGAACCGGCAACGGCCAGCAGAACATTACGCAAGCTGACGTTGTCGTCGCTCCAGAGCGAACTGGCAAGAGTAGGATGATTAAGCGCGGAGGTAGTCATTGGGAGGTGTCGCTTCCTGAAAGGCAAAAAAAGAATGGGCTTATGATAACGCGAGCAGGCCATGTTACGCGAGTTGAATCGATGTTGAAGCAGCAACACCTGTCATGACGAGTTTCAGTCTGTAAAACGCACCGACCCGATAAACGGCAGGTTGCGGTTACGTTGCGCATAGTCGATGCCGTAGCCGACAACGAATTTATCTTCTATTTCAAAACCCACGATGTCCGCCTTGACTTCGACTTCCCGGCGCGAAGGCTTATCGAGCAGCGCGCAGACCATCATGCGAGCCGGCTTGCGTGATTCGAGCAGATGCAAAACATGGTGCAACGTATGTCCGGTGTCGACGATATCTTCCACCACCAGAATATCCCGACCTTCAATTTCGCCACGCAGATCTTTGAGTATACGCACCTCGCGCGATGACTCCATAGAGTCACCGTAGGAAGACGTCTCGAGAAAATCGACCTCCACCGGCAGATCGAGTTCCCGCACCAGATCAGCGATAAACATAAAAGAACCGCGCAACAAACCGATCACCACAAGCTTTTCAGAACCTTTAAAGTGATTCCGAATCTCCATCGCCATGCTCTCCACCCGCGCGGCTATTGCCTTGGCAGAGATCATATCGTCAATCACATAATTATCGTGCTGCATCGCCTGGCGGATCCGGTGCGTGTTCAGCTGGCAGGCTGATACGAACCGCCATGATCCGCGGACCATTGCAACGGCTGATTCAGAAACTTTTCAACTTCATCCAGTGTGTTCGGGTCAAAGTAACCTTTGTTTCTACACAGCTTCAATACATCCCACCAGGTGACCAGATGGTGCAGCGTCAAACCGCGTGCAGCGAGTTTGGAACTGGTGTCGGGAAACACGTCGTAGTAGAAGATCACCAGCGTGTGTTCCGCCTGCGCACCGGCGGTACGCAATGCATCGGCAAACACCAGTTTCGAGCCACCGTCAGTCGTCAGATCTTCGACCAGCAACACACGCTGCCCCTCTTCCAGATTGCCTTCTATCTGAGCATCGCGGCCGAAACCTTTCGGCTTTTTGCGCACATACTGCATTGGCAGCCCCATGCGCTCAGCGATCCAGGCGGCAAAAGGTATACCGGCGGTTTCACCACCGGCCACCGCATCAAAGGCTTCAAAGCCGACATCGCGCATCAGCTTTGAAACCGCAAAATCCATCAAAGCCGAGCGAATCCGCGGGTAGGAAATCAGCTTTCGACAATCGATATAAACCGGGCTGGCCAGGCCTGAAGTCAGCTTGTAAGGCTGATCTGCACGAAAATGAACAGCGTCAATTTCGAGCAGCATACCCGCAGCCAGCTCGGCCATGGTCTCTTCATCGGGAAAGGTATTTTGGAACATGAATATCTAACCGGTCAGTCTGAATTGAGTGGGAATTAATACGCTGGTTACGCTGCAGCGACATGCCAGAACAGCTCGCATTCCGGGTCGAACACAGTCACCGGGCCATCGGCTGTTTCAAGCTTTTCGCTGCAGGCAACAGGCTCCGGGCGTTTTTCCAGTGTAATCGTTTTAGTATTGACCGGCAGGCCGTAGAACGCCGGTCCGTTCAAAGACGTAAATCCCTCCAGATGCTGCAGGGCATTTTCTTCTTCGAACACATGTGCAAGACAAGACAATGTATTCGGTGCATTGTATACACCGGCACAGCCACAGGCTGACTCTTTGGCCCCGTCGAGATGCGGTGCACTGTCGGTACCCAGAAAAAAGCGTTTGTCACCGGAGGTGGCAGCTGCCCGTAGCGCTAGTTGATGCGAGCGTCGCTTGGCGATTGGCAGACAGAAGTAATGCGGTCGAATGCCACCTTTGAACAGATGGTTTCGATTGATCATCAAATGGTGCGTAGTCAGCGTGGCAGCCAGATTGGCGTCAGCTGACTTTACATAGTCGATACCGTTACTGGTAGTGACATGCTCCATTATCACCCGCAATTGCGGCACGCGTGTTCGCAGCGGTTCGAGTACCTGCTCTATAAACACTGCCTCACGATCAAATATATCCACATCGGCATGGGTAACCTCACCATGCACACACAATGGCAGCCCGATCTCAGCCATACGCTCCAGCACCGCAGTGACTTTATCAATGCTTTTCACACCGGAGTCGGAGTTGGTGGTCGCGCCGGCCGGATAGAGCTTGACCGCCTTGACCAGCCCGGACTCGGCAGCGGCGGCAATATCATCGGCATCCGACGTTTCTGTCAGGTACAAAGTCATCAGTGGTTCAAACGCCGCACCTTCTGGCAACGCCGCCAGAATGCGATCCCGATAGGCAGCCGCGTCCGTCGCCCTGACCACCGGCGGCACCAGATTAGGCATAATGATCGCGCGGGCAAAGTGACGGCAGGTGTCGGGCAACACGGCCTTGAGCACCACACCATCGCGAAGATGAAGATGCCAGTCATCCGGTTGCTTTATTGTCAGGGTCTGAGCCATGGAAGTAGCCATTAGAATCGCAGTTGCTGCTGGTGGCTGACCCGTTTTAAGGCTCACAGCTGAATGCCTGAGCGTGAGGCGGGTCAAAACGACCCGCATAGTATCCGCTGCAGATCAGGACTTCCAGCGATCATCCTTTACCGTGGCTGGATATTCCTGTCCGTCAACCATCAGTGTCAATTGTGAGCCGGCATTGGAAACTTCCTGCGACAGCATCGCAAATGCCAGATTGGCCTCATACTTCGGGGAGTAGGCACAGCTACTGACCTGCCCGACCAGCTGGCCGTCACAACAGACGTCCCACAGACCTCGAAGCGGCGGCAGCGGACTGGACTCGATCATCACGTTACTCAGTCGCCGCTTTACCCCTTGCTCAAGTTGTTTTTCGATCGCGTCTTTAGCCATGTAAGGTACCGGTTTATCCAGATGCAGATACCGCTCAAAGGCACATTCGAGCACGCTGTCTTCCTGTGTCATATCACTGCCATAGGATTTTAAACCGGTCTCAAGCCGCTCTATCAGATTAGGCGCTCCCGGTCTGATGTGATGCTTTTGCCCGGCCTCCCACACCGCATCCCACAGTGCCACACCATCAGCACTTTTCTGCAGGTAGATTTCAAATCCACCCTGCCCGCTCCAGCCGGATCTGGCGAGCACCACGTCAGTGTTGGCAATAGTCGTTTCAATGAAGCGGAAGAATTTGATATCCCGTACCGACTCCCCCAGCAAATCAGCCATGACATCATCGGCCTTAGGCCCCTGCACGGCAAGTGGACTCACATCCGGTTCGAAAACGCGGACATTCAGACCACGCCCCCAGGCAATACCCTTGACCCAAAGCAACACATCGGAGTCGGCAATCGAAATCCAGAATCGATCATGTGCAAGGCGGATGATAATCGGATCATTAATAACCAGACCCTCTTCATCGGCCAGTGGCGCATAGACGCACTGCCCGACCTCGCAGGGTGCGATATGCCTGGGAGTAATGAGCTCAACCAGTTCAAGCGCATCCGGCCCGACCACCTCTACCTGGCGCTCGGCCGCAACATCCCACAACTGCACGTGTTCGCACAGATGCAGGTACTCCTCCAGAGTGCTGGAGAAGTTCACCGGCAGGACCATATGGTTGTATACGGTATAGCTTTTAACGCCCTGCTCACGTACGCGTGTTTCAAAAGGTGTCATGCGCAATCTGCGTGACAGCACCAATTCAACCGGGTTCATCTCTCACCCCTTACAGTAAGCCGAAATTCAGGCGGGCAATCTACCCAACAATAACCGATTCAACTTCCTCTGTAACGACCTCGAGACTACAATCAGGTGACAAATACACAGCACGGTGACCCGTTTGTTTTATTCCACAGAAAAGCGCGACCATGGCCTGCGGCACGACCCGTTCAAAGCGCTGGTCGTTCCACGCCCCATCGGCTGGGTGTCTACACTGGACAAAGCAGGCGGCGCCAACCTCGCACCGTTCAGCTTCTTCAATGCGATTTCGGATTCCCCACCGATGCTGATGTTCTCCATCGCCAACGGCAAGGACTCGCTGCTAAACATTCAGTCAACAAAAGAATGCACCTGCTCGCTGGCATCACGCGCACTGGTTGACGAAATGAACATGAGCAGTGCGGCGGTAAAGTCCGGCGTCAGTGAGTTCGATCTTGCAAACATCCAGACCGCCGCCTCATCGATGGTGACACCGGCGCGGGTAGCCCGGAGCCCCGCCGCATTTGAATGCCGACTCTGGAAAACCATTGAATTGCCAGTGGTCGAAGGCCGAACCGGATATACCACGGTCATTGTTGCGGTTGAAGGAATCTACGTTGATGACAGCTACATTGAAGATGGCATGGTCGATGTGGCCGCGATGGAACCGTTGGCAAGACTCGGTTATATGGATTATGCGGTGATTAACCAGCAGAACATGTTCAGCCTCAACCGACCCGAAGTAGATGAAACCGGCACCAGTGCCTCGCTGAAGAGCGGCCCGTGGGATGGCGTTTATAAATAGGAGATGCCCGCTGGACTAACTGGCATTCGTTAAGGTTTTTACCAGCGCATCCGTCACCCCTGCGGCTGCCGGATGCGCGCTGGATTCGATCAGCATCAGCGCAGTCGAGCCACCATAGATATTGGCCCGGGCGTTTATATCTGCCCCGTGCTCAATCAGTAACTCAGCCAGCATCACTGCATTGTATGGACAGACCTGACGCTGCGTCTCCACACCATTGGCCCCCAGATAATGCAGCAGTGTCGCACGATGTCCGTAAGCTGATGTTCGGGTTGCCAGTGCGGGTGTATCTTTTAACCGGCTTGCGAGCAGGCGATGTTCACCATGCATTAACCAGTCAACTGCCTGCTCAAAGTCAGCTGCGACCGATGCATCGGCGGGTATGCTATCCCAGCTTGGATAGCCGTATTCTTTAGCCACAGACAATTGCGCCTGTAGCTGTGAAAAATCAGCGTTCATTATCTGTTCGGCCGTGCGACCCACCAGACCCGGACACCAGCAAGCAATATGAAAAACCACGGCTGTGTTACCACGGCGATGTGCCGCCACCATGTTTTGCGCCTGAGCAGAAAGCTGCTCCCTGATGGTCACGCTTCCATACGGCAGGGATAAGACCTCTTCATGTATCGCTCGAACAGCGGCAATTTCATTGGCAATATAGTAAGCGGCCTCAGACATAGTCAAACCCGGTAAAGTATCAAATCACACCACGGGAGATTTACATTAACGTCACCCCGGCTATGTCGTCTTTTCATTGCAGAGCCCCCGCATGCTGCAATCACATCGAGGAATTGTTTATCGCTCATCCCATTATGCCCCGGCGAATCATATTCAACCCGGTCAGGCAGAAAATAATAAGCACTGCACGGTGGAACTGAGGGCCGCTTAATCGTGAGCGCAGTCTTTCACCAATCGAAAAACCAAGCAATGTCGGCACAATCATTAACGCTGAACCAATCAGTAATTCACGAGTGAGGATGCCATTACTGATGTAACCCAGTGCCAGCGGCACGGTGCCGCACATAATCAAAAAGCCCGTAAAGGCAACGAACTCGTTTTTATTGAAGTTCCGGGAGTGTAAATAAACCACCATCGATGGTGACCATATCGCAGTCAATCCGCCGGTCGCACCACCCACCACACCTGCCAGCACCTGCACCGGTCTGTCATAACGATCAGGCAAACGTGGTGGTGTTTTCAACATGGTCGTCACCGTCCACAACACCACCATAATACCGATTCCGAATACCAGCCATCTCACCGGGACAATCGGCGCAAACAACGACGCAAAGTACAGCACCACCAGCATCGTCAGTCCGAACGGCCACAGCGTTCGCAATGACTTCATCAACATACCGCCACGATAAATCTGCCAGCTATTGGTCACCAGCGCCGGTAACAACAAAAACGAAATCGCTATTCGAGGGTCGACCAGCTGCGCCAGAATAGAAATCGTTATGGTCGGCAGCCCTATCCCTATCGTGCCTTTAATCACACCGGCGAATACATAAACTGCAAAGGCAATAAAAAATAATTCCAGCGTCATATCACACCCGCTAATTCGGACAATGCATCAACAGTCGCCGAAATACCTGTCGGGTTGCCGCGATACTCGAACGGCCAGTCAGTAGTTGAAGCGCGATGCACAATTCTATTTACCGACGCTATTTCCACCTGCACCGCGGCAATACCCAGTTGCTCACTGACAAAACGCGTGACCGTTTGGTTGCGTACCCCACCGGTAAACCGCGGATGATCGACTACCAGCGTGAACCCGTGGCGCTCGGCACCGGTGCCGGGAGACTGTTGTATGCCACCGGGTAACTCAAGTGGAGGCGCAACAGTGTCGACGGCAACCCGCTCGAATCCGTGGCGCAAAAAAGGGGGGACCACATCCACATCCTTTGATGCAGCACCATAAATGGTGCCCAGTGCGATCCCCATATGATGGCGATTTGTCATCCCGTGCAGATCGACAACCAGCCTGATCCCGTAATCCCTGACCAGCTGTGCCAGCATGCTTTTATACTCTCCTGTTGCAAGCCAGTTCGGATCCTCGTCAGACTTACGGCAGGTAAAAATTGCTGAGTTACCGGTCGCGTGTGCTACGTACTGCACCAGCGCAGCGGTGTATTCCTCTCCCATTTTCTCTGCACCATCACGCATATGGCGGCAGGCATGAGGTGCTGACAACAAAACATCTCCGTCTCCGACAATGGTTTCAAACCATGATTGCCCGGACTCCGGGTAACGCAATGGTGAGATCCGGCTTTCCAGATCAAGCAGAAATGCAAGCAATTCGCGATGGTTTTCAGCCACGCAGATTCCAATAAAGTTGCCGATAAATGACGACACAAAGAAGACAATACATCCTACCTGCAATATGCCAGAATTTTGGTCATATAAATACGATATCCGAGCAATGAAAATAGGCATTCTGGAAACCGGCTACCCACCCGAAAGCACTGCCGCCACTCACGGATCCTACCCTCAGGCGTTTATGAAGTTGCTGGATGGAAACGGGTTCACTTTTCACCAATGGGCGGCACTCGAGGGTGAACTCCCCGAGTCTGTGCACCTCGCAGACGGCTGGCTGATCACCGGTTCAAAATATGGTGCGTATGATGACCTGCCATGGATAAAACCCCTGGAAGCCTTCATCGTGCAGGCCTACCGTGCCGAAGTGCCATTGGTAGGTATCTGTTTCGGCCATCAGATAATCGCACAGGCACTCGGTGGCAGAGTTGAAAAGTTTAAGGGCGGCTGGAGTGTCGGACGGGTTGAATACCAGCTGGACGACATTGGTAACAACGTGCCTCTGTATGCGTGGCATCAGGATCAGGTAACCGAATTACCCCCTGAGGCAACTGTCACCGGTTCGACCGGCTTTTGCCGGTACGCTGCACTTCAATATGGCAATAAGGCGTACAGCATACAGCCGCACCCGGAATTCACACGGGAATACACAATGGAGTTGCTCGAGGCACGCCGCAATGTATTGCCGGCAGATACTGCCGCTAGCGCCGAGCAATCTTTAGGTGAAGGTGATACGCAATCGTTGCTTATCGCTCAGAAAATTGCAGGCTTTTTCAAGCGAGGCAAGCAGTAATAGTATCGCTATAACCAATTACTTCACACCGCGCGTTGAGTTCAGAGCTCCTCTTCACTGGCAGTGCCTTCATCACTCAGTGTGACCACGACAATCCTGGTTACCCGGGACGCGTTGTTTCCGGAGGAATCCCGCACATCATAAGTAACGGTATAACTGCCGAATACCGATGTATCAACAGTGTCTCCCCCTACAACGATGACACCGGACAGGTCACCATCAACATGATCAGTCGCGGTCGCACCCGGATCGTCAAACGCCTGGTTCAGTGAAACCACCAGCATCTGCTCACCCAACAGTGAGATTACCGGCGGCACCCTGTCGACGGAGTTGCAATTGGGGTAGAACTCGACCATTGTCGGATAGATAGAATTGTATTCGTCGCTCTGGTAAGCGTGCACTGCCCGAATACGATAAACATCTTCTGTAAGCAGCTGTGCCTCTAAATCGGTATAACCGACGACCTCACTACTGGGCAGGTCCTGAGATTCCGGTGTCATCAGTACGGTGTTGCCGGACTGATCCAACAACTCTGCATACCACTGTTCGTTGTTTTGATCTGCCTGATCAGGATGCGAAATATCTTCGTAGTGCAGCCGGATCCGGTATTCACCTTTAGGGATCGGTTTATCCAGAATGGTATCAGGCGTACTGTTTACGCCTTCGGTATGGCCGAGCAGGCGGGTACCCGAGATATCAATTTCAATTGAATCACAAACCACTGAGTAACCTGACAATGATTCCGGACTGACATTCGGATCACTCTGCGCCAGACCAGTGCCCAACTGTGTCGAATCACAACCGATGAGTGATGTAAATGCAACCGCACCAAAAAAGACCTGAAACACAGGTGAAAGCCGGATCATCGAATTCTCCACGAGCTTGAAAGAGTAGATTGTTGAGCGCACAGGCGGGTGCCAACGTCAGCAAATTTCCGGCCAAACCAATGTCAGAATGTCGATTGAAATGGAAGCAAAAATCTTAATACAGGCGCACGGATAATTACCCTGCTATCGAACTGCTCAGCACTGCGGCAGTTCTGTCCGGCTGCAAAGATTAACCGCTGTCGCGTGTTGTGCGTTGAGTCTTTGCCCGCATGATGTTCCCCGCCAGAAACAACAAATAGACTCCGGCAAGTAAAAACGGCAGCCCGAACACAGTAGAAAGCTTGATAGACCAGCCACCGCTGATCGCCCCTATCAGTGCGCCGATACCCCAGACCACGGAGAATGTTGCCGAGCCGGTGATAAGTTCCTGACCGTCAAAACGATCGCCCAGTGACTTTAACGACACCGTATAAACGCCATACCCGGCCGAGCCTGCAATGACGAGTACCGGCCAGAAAAAAATGGTGTGCAACACCCAGGGTAAAATTGCAACCACCCCCACAGTCAGTGCAGACAACATGATAAACATCGTTCGCGCAGGCACACGATCAGCCAGCCAGCCGATCGGAGGCTGCAGAAATATGTTTCCGACAATCAGCGCCGTCAGTGCGAACGCCGCTTCGCTTTGAGTCAGGTTATTTTCAATTCCGTATACCGGCAACAGAGAGATCGCCGCTGAATCCAGAATTGCAAAGCAACCGACCGCCGCCACCAGAATAGGTGCCTTGCGGGTAAAGGAAATCGGACCGGATAGCGAGTGTTCAGTTTTAGGGGACTGGGCCAGATCACGAATACCGAATATCGGCAACGTACCTATCACAATTGACAACGCGCCGATGACAAAGGGCGTCCACCCTTCCACGCCGATGACGCCGATCAGAAACGGACCGGCGGCAAAGCTCGCTGAAAGAATACTGGCATAGATCGCCACCACCTTGCCTCTGTGCTCTGACCCCGCAGAACCGACTATCCACGCTTCACTCAGGACAAAAAGCGTTGCTATCGACATACCGTTCACAGTGCGGAGCAAAAACCACGCACCCAGATTATCGAACACTTTGTAGCTGACAATCAGCACAGCAGTGGTGACTGCCGCCGCTATAGCCACCTGCCTGGCCCCGAAACGTTCCGCCAGATAAGGAATTACCGGTGAAAACAACAGAATACCCAACGGCATCATCGCAGAATTCAAACCAATAATATCGGAGGGTACCTCGCGCTCCGCCATCAACAAAGACAGCAGAGGTGCAGTCATACCGAACGCCAGGCCGAACACGGTAATCGCCGCACAGGCTGCCACCAGATTACGCAGATCAGACGATGTAGCTGTTTTTATATTATTGTCGCTGGACATTTCCGGACCGGTGATTTGATCTTCAAGCACTTTGCCAATCAGGGCATGGGTGGCCAGAAAACGAAGCGGCAAGTGTACGCCTGACGACAGTGCTCCGCCATCAGCGATTTCGAACACAGGATTGCAGTCAGACAATCGACAAAAGACGTCCCTGAGGACAGGTGCTTGGCGGGTTAAAACACTGCAAATCTGACACTGGAAACACACTATCTCACGCAATAGTTACGCCGTTGAGAGACACTTGCCCGGTTTAAAAAAGTCGTCGCTGCCGGTAGCGATTGAGACGACTGCCGGCATCGTGGCAACCGCAGCCATGCAATCCCGTCGACGGGCGCCGCGCTGCTATCTTCATAATTACGTTAATAATTTTTTGGAAGAGACACATCCACCGGATATACTGATCCGGTGTACAGGGGTATTAAACACTTTAGATTACACCCTGCAGTGTAGCTGCCCGGACAACCACACAGACAAAGAAAAACGGAGAATATCTATGTCACTTGGTGCGTTTTCAGTTAGCCTTTCAGTCAGCAACCTGACTGAATCAAAAGCTTTTTACGAAAAAATCGGGTTTCAGGTCTTTGCCGGCGATGAATCTCAAAACTACCTGATTATGAAAAACGGCTCGACCAATATCGGTTTGTTTCAGGGCATGTTTGAACACAACATTCTGACCTTTAACCCGGGCTGGGATAATGATGCCCGGCCGTTACAGGAACCTACTGACGTCAGGGAGCTGCATAAAAAATTTACTGAAAGTGGCGTGACCATGGACAGTGAATCTTTTCCGCAAGCCACGGGGCCCGCCAGTTTTGTTATCACCGACCCTGACGGAAATCAGATTCTGTTTGATCAACACGTTTAGCCAAACGTTTAAACGTACAGACTGTACTTCAACAGGCCTTTACCTGCCCTGGAATACTCATGAGCATTCGGCGTTCAGAGACCGTCTATGGATCACCGGGCTGCTAAACGGGTCGGCCAGTCGCGCCTGAGACACGTGGCCCGTCACGGGCCGGGAAGGATGGGCCAACATTTGACACCGGATATTCTTTTGGCGTCGAACAGACACACTGTCATGCTAAAAAGGGGCTCAGAAATTAGTTGGGAACTGTATACCTGGCGTTCCGCTCGAATTTACTTTTCGCCTTATGAATAATCCAGCCCTGATTTGGCAGACACCACATCCGCCTTTGCGCAGTGGGACAACTTGCCCCACTGTGCACTTCTCCACTTTTTATAACTAATCAAATCGCCTTTTCAGTCAACTGCTTTTCGATATAGTCAGCCTGCCGGATGGCAAGCGTCACAATCGTGAGCGTTGGGTTCTCTGCAGCACCGGTCGTAAACTGACTACCATCTGAAATAAACAGATTAGCAATATCATGACTTTGACCGAAGCTATTCACCACACCCTCAGATGCTTTCGCACTCATGCGATTTGTGCCGAGATTATGGGTAGATGGATAAGGTGGCGTTGGATAGGTTTGCGTCGCACCCACGGCATCGTAAACTGCCATCCCCTGCTGGAATGCATGATTGCGCATAGCAATATCGTTGGGATGGTCATCAAAATGCACATTGGCAACCGGCATGCCGTACTGATCTTTCTCTTCCGACAAAGTAACCGCATTTGATTCCTGCGGCATATCTTCGCCAACAAGCCACATACCCGCCATATTGGTATACATATCCATAGCAGCAGTAAACTCACGCCCCCATGCCCCGGGGTTGAGGAATGCCGCCATAAACGGCACGCCGAGAGACAGGGTTTCCATTTCATATCCACCCGCAAAACCTCTGCTGGTATCGTGTCCGGATTCATCTTGTATGATGCCCGCCATGGTAGTGCCGCGCGCCATATGCACAGGCCTATCGAACACTGCGTATACCGACCCTGTCATATGACGCATGTAGTTTTTACCTACCTGCCCTGACGAGTTGGCAAGCCCGTCGGGGAACATGCTCGACGCAGAGTTCAACAGTAAACGCGGACTTTCCAGTGAATTCCCTGCCACGCAAACCGCACGAGCTTTCTGCAACTGTTGATTGCCATCCTTATCGACATACACGACACCCGATACCTTACCGTTGTCATCATGTTCAATTTTTTGCACATGGGCATGCTCGCGAACTTCAAGATGCCCCGTCGACTCGCCCAGTGGAATTTCAGTGTATGCCGTTGACCACTTAGCGCCCATTTTACAACCCTGAAAACAGAAACCGATCTGCTGACAGGAAGCCCGATCCTGTCGAGGCTGAGAGTTAATTGCCATATTACCCGTATGGCACTGCGTATAACCGAGTTTATCCGCCCCGGCTTTCATTACCTTGAAATTGTTGTTGCCCGGCAAACCGGGTATACCATTGGTGCGTGTTACGCCCATTTTGTCTTCGGCTTTATCGTAGTAAGGCTCAAGTTCCTGCAGGGTCAAAGGCCAATCCATCAGACTTGCACCGTCGATTTCGCCATAGGTCGTTCTGGCCTTAAATTCGTGTTCCTGAATTCTCAGTGATGCACCGGCCCAGTGAGTTGTCGAACCTCCCACTGCCTTGACTATCCATGCCGGCAGGTTGGCGAAGTCCTGCGCCACGCGCCAGGAGCCCGATGTCGTGCGCATATCGGTCCAGGCAAGTTGTGCAAAGCTCGCCCATTCATCATTAATATAATCTTCCGGCAGATGCCGACCACCAGCTTCAAGCGCAACAACGTCTATGCCCTTTTGTGCCAGTTCGTTCGCCAGTGTTCCACCACCGGCACCCGTGCCGATTACAACAATTACACTGTCATCATCAAGTTTGTATGGTGCTGCCATTATGCTCTCCAGTTAATTACAGGTTATGACACAGCCGGCTACAGCCAGTTGATGTCATCAAAACCCCGGTTGATATAACCGCCCTTATCAAAGGAGGCGCCCTCATAGCCCAATTGGTCCCACACCGCCGGCTGGTTGTACAACCCGACAACCAACCCGCCACGAACCTTCTGGAAAAAATCACTGTTTCTCATACTCTCTAAAATACTGACACGGTCTTTTTCCCAGCCGGTACCCACATAGCTGCTGTGACCCTTTTTCTTTGCAAGGTTATTCAGCACAGTCACACCACTTTCAATCATCCATTGGTAATCCGGATCTTTAGCTGCCGCGTCGTCATGACTTTTGACTGCAGACGCGTAGAGTTCATCAGGGAAACGATCGTGCGGATAAATATCGCGTGCCACCTGCACCAGTGTTGCCATCGTTTCGGGATTAAGTGCCTTGACTTCCATTGCCCAGACAGCATTGCTGGACGCAAGAAAACCGCTGCCCACGACCATACTGGCGCTCACCGCGACGCTTCTTTTCAGTAGCGTTCGTCGAGACATCCGCGGGACTGGCATGCGAATCACATGTTCGGTCATTTAATGTTCCTCCAGTGGAATGATTGAATACTGCTACTTGAATCTGCCGTGCCTTTGCAGCACTTCTATTTGATAACCGTCCGGGTCCTGCACAAAAAAGAAACGTGCAATCAACTCTCCGTTATTGTTGAAATCGACTATGTCACGAGGATTGAGGTTCAGCTGAGTGAATCGTTTGTGCTCGGCATCGAGATCATCAACGCTCACTGCCAGATGCCCATACCCATCACCGGGATCGTAAGGCACTTACTGATCTTTATTGACGGTCAGTTCAAGCTCGAACTCACTTTCGCTGTTACTTAAATAAATCAACGTGAAAGAGTCAAAATCCAGCCGGTCTGCAACTGCCAGCCCGAATGCTTTTTCATAGAAATCACAGGACGCCTGCTCATTCAACACGCGAATCATGCTGTGGATAGTCTTCGCCATACCCTCCCCCTGTTAAATTGCTGCAACTATCATTACTGTGCGCCACTCAAGACAATCCGACACGTAAATGAAGCGGCAGCAGCACCACTGTCTTTTCTCACGCGCGGGCTGCTTTCAGCAAATAGCACACTGATGAGCTTTTACCCCACCGCCTTTTGCAGAAATTAATTGTAGAAAGACCAGGTAGGAACAGGTGGTATCTGAATACTACTTAAGATATTTCGCACCATCTGATTCGAAAACAGAATCGATCAGCCGAACAAACAGACAGGTAAGAGACACACAGCGAGCGAAAAGCCAGGTGACAGGAATGCTGACTTACCCAAACTTCAGAATACAGACAAGCCCGTCACTGCAAACACCGACTGGCCGCAGGTCAACAACCACCCATCACCACCTGTGACGAATCTATATCATCTGACTCCCAAAGCCTGGGTATTCGGACATTCGGCAAAGGCTGCCGCTCCGCGTATACCAGGCAGGTGCAACGCAGCAGAGAGGTGAAGTTGCTCGCCTCGCCGTGTATATCCATCACCTCGGAGTGAAGTTTCGAAATAAACTGAGGTGTCGACAAATTCTCGGCACCTGCAATCCGGTCGAGCGTCTGCCAGAACATCGCCTCAAGACGAATGCTGGTGCATTGCCCGTTCAAACGAATAGAACGGGTATGCGAGTGGTAGTTCTCGCGTGGCTGACCTGCGAAAAGCTGGCACATGGGCTCCTCCTGCGGTGATTTGCTACACCCGAATCAGCATAACACGTCAAAAGCTCACCGGCGCGTTGCCAGCGTAAAGCGACCCGGCCATCAGCAATGAGACTCAGCCATCGGCGCCGGTCGGTCGGCCTGCCGGATGGATCCCCGCCATTATCCGGCACACCGTCGAGCTAATCCCGACAGTCTCTCAATCATCCTTCCATAAAAAGTGCGTGAAGCACCCGGACTGAACAGGAGCGGGCGAGGAACAGCCTCACGGTTATCAGCCTCGGAGATATCAGCCTTGTGCACCTCCTGCCCTGACAAACCATTAAAAACGGCAAACGACCTGCTGGAAAAAACCCCACGTTATCAAAGCGAGTGAATGGTTGCACAGTTCTTGCAATTAAATTTTTAATTTCGCATTAAATATTTTATTGTCAGATATTATTGCCGTAAATCAGAAAGTAAATGAGCGACACTACAACCAATCTGTCACTGAACGAACGGCGCCGAATTGCGGTGAAAATGCGCCTGGAAGGCCAGAAAATATCCGTAATATCCGGAAAAGTTAACTTATCCGCACCCACCATTATCGCTGCGCACAAGCAGTTTTTAGCCGGCGGGTGGCCCGCGGTCGATACCAAACCCCGGGGTCGCAAGGCAGGAAATCTGGCCGCCCCTGATGATTTACTGGAAAAACTTCGGTGTATTGCAATTACCCGTCCGGAAAATGGTGACCCCTGGTCCCAGACACTGCTCAGTGACGTTTGCAAACGCAGGTTCGGCAAAACAATCAGCAGTCGATCGATTGGGAGCTACCTCGAACAATGGGGTCTAAGCCACCCCAGCCTGTACACGCAATGCAAAACTTCGGGGACCGAGATCGACTGGCTGAACACCGACTACAAAGCTTTTCGCGAACAGGCAAATCACAGTGGCGCAACACTTTTATGGATGGGACGCTCGCTGATCGACAACATCACAGTGATGTTTGCCCACAACCCGCGCGGCAAGTACTTCTGGCTGGCTGACGACTCGTCAGACAACATTGCACACGCCTGCGATTTCATCAGCAAACTGCTGCATCACCATAACGCACCACTTGCACTGGTGTTTTCCGATCAAAACATGCTGCGCAATGACCACTTTCAAACGTTCCTCAGCGGGCAACCGCTGATCAGCGTCATTGCGCTGCCGGATCGATCACCGAAAGCCGAGTGTGACACACGCTCAACAGAAACCGTTTCAAACTCACCTATCAGGAATCCGTCAACAATGACATCGCTTACCCATCTCCAAAGACTGGAAGCGGAGAGCATTCACATCATGAGAGAGGTTGTCGCCAGTGCTGACAAACCGGTCATGTTGTACTCAATCGGCAAGGACAGCGCCGTTATGCTGCACCTGGCGATGAAAGCTTTCTATCCGGCCAAACCACCCTTTGCCTTACTTCATGTCGACACCGGATGGAAATTCAAAGACATGTACACATTCCGGGACAGCACCGCTAAAAAGCTCGGCCTGGAACTGCTTGTTCACACAAACAAGCAAGGCGTTGATAAAGGCGTCAATCCATTCACACATGGTTCGGCACTGCATACCGACATTATGAAAACCCAGGCACTTCGGCAGGCCCTCGACAAACACGGCTTTGACGTCGCGTTTGGCGGCGCACGTCGCGACGAGGAAGCCTCTCGCGCGAAAGAACGGGTGTTTTCGTTCAGAACGACAGATCACCGATGGGATCCGAAAAACCAGCGACCGGAGCTATGGAACCTCTACAACGCACGCAAAGCGCAAGGTGAGAGCATACGGGCCTTTCCGATTTCCAACTGGACAGAGCTCGATGTATGGCAATACATCCACCGCGAAAACATACCGGTGGTACCCCTGTACTTCGCTGCAAAGCGACCAGTCGTACTACGCGACGGGCAGCTGATAATGGTAGATGACGAACGCCTGCCAATGAACCCAGGCGAAGCCCCCATTATGAAAAGCGTCCGCTTTAGAACACTGGGTTGCTACCCGCTCAGTGCAGCCATCGAATCAACCGCGACAACAGTACCGGAAGTCATCCGGGAAACATTAAATACCGCCGGCTCTGAAAGACAGGGACGGATGATAGATCACGACAGCGCAGGCTCTATGGAGCGCAAAAAGCAGGAAGGATACTTCTAATGGCAGTTGCAGACACACAGATCAAAGCAGACATCGACACCTACCTGGCAGACGATGAAAACAAAGACATGCTCAGGTTCATTACCTGCGGCAGCGTTGACGATGGTAAAAGCACGCTGGTTGGACGGCTTCTATTTGAAACCAATGCACTACCAGAAGACCAACTCGAAAGCGCAAAACAGGCATCGATCAAGCATGGCACTCAAGGGAATGATCTCGACTACGCGCTGCTGGTAGATGGCTTAAGCGCGGAACGTGAGCAGGGCATCACCATTGATGTGGCCTATCGTTACTTCAACACCGCAAAGCGCAAATTCATTATTGCCGACACCCCGGGGCATGAACAATACACGCGCAACATGATCACGGGCGCGTCCAATGTCGATGCCGCCGTTATTCTGATTGATGCGCGCAAGGGAGTACTAACGCAAACCAAACGCCACCTCTATCTTGTGTCGCTTATCGGTATTGAGAACGTTGTTCTGGCTGTGAACAAAATGGATCTGATCGGGTACTCAGAAGACAAGTTCAACACCATAGTTGATACTTTCAAAGAGTTTGCATCAGCACAGGGGATCACACAGATCACCGCTATTCCGCTGTCTGCACTACAGGGCGACAATATCATCGCACCCAGTACAAACACGCCCTGGTATCATGGCACTACCTTGCTATCCTGCCTGGAAACTTTGCCATTCGATGTTGTTGACTCACTGGATCAGCCATTCCGGCTCCCAGTGCAATGGGTCAACAGACCGAATCTCGACTTCCGTGGCTTCGCCGGCACAGTAGCCAGTGGAAAAATCAAAACGGGAGATAATGTCCGAATCCAGCCTTCCGGCAAAACAAGCAACATCGACAGAATCGTCACCTACGATGGAGATATTGAAGAAGCCATTGCGGGACAGGCGGTTACTGTCACACTGGCCGATGAAATAGATGTTTCACGTGGCGATATCATCTCCACCACAGAAACACCGGCCAGTACCGCCAACCAGTTCGAGAGCACGCTCATATGGATGGACGAGGAACCGTTACTACCGGGTCGCGAGTACAACATTCAATGCGGCACCGCCACCGCTGTGGCGACAGTAACAGACATAAAATATGAAGTTAATGTAGATACACTCGAGCATGTGGCATCTAAAAAACTGGAACTCAATGCCATCGGACTGTGCAATCTGAACCTCGATCGTCAGATTGCTTTTGACGCCTTTGCTGATAATCGCACTACCGGCAGTTTTATTCTGATCGACCGCCTGACCAATGCGACTGCTGCCGCCGGCATATTGAACTTCGCACTACGGCGCTCGCAGAACATACATATGCAGGCGGTAGACGTTGACAAGAAAAAACGCTCAGAACTTAAAAAGCAACAGTCCTGTGTTGTCTGGTTTACCGGACTCTCCGGCTCCGGCAAGTCGACTATCGCCAATATTGTCGAACGCAAACTCACCGAAGCGACATACCTACCTGCTCGACGGCGACAACGTCAGACACGGGCTGAACAAAGATCTGGGATTTACCGACGCTGATCGTGTCGAGAATATCCGACGTATCGGCGAAGTATCACGTCTTATGGTAGACAGTGGTCTAATCGTATTAACCGCATTTATATCTCCGTTTATCGCCGAGCGGAAAATGGCGCGAGACCTGCTCGATGACGGTGAATTTATGGAAGTCTACGTAGAGACGCCGCTATCGGTCGCCGAAGAAAGAGACCCCAAAGGTCTCTACAAAAAGGCACGACGCGGAGAACTGAAAAACTTCACCGGTATTGATTCACCGTATGAAAGGCCGGAGTCTCCCGAGATTCTGGTAGACACATCCAACATGTCCGCTGAACAGTGTGCCGAGAAGGTGATCAGCATTCTCAAGCAACGCGGCGTTATCGGTAATCCTGACGACTGATAAAGAATCCGCACCGCGCGATCAGCACTTAAACAGCGCGCTTTCGGATAGAAAGCGCGCGACACTATCGGGCATCTTCAAGCGTTAAACACAATGCCGCGTGATCGCTGACCTCCTCACGCCTCACATCCGTCGCACCCACCCACTCATGCGAAAAGTGTTGAATCGTCGACACCAGCTTCGGATGCACAAACATCTGATCCAGCCGGAAACCATTTCTGCCGTTAGGTGAATACCAGGTATATTCACGGGCATCCGGATATAACCACCGGAATGCGTCTTTCCAGCCGGACGAATCCATAGATGCCATCCATCGATCTTCTATTCGATTGAATGCCCGCGACTCCTCATCAACTGAGATTCTACCGGAATTGGTATCCCCCACGATCACAGCGGGCAGTCCGCGCCAGCCTGACACCACAGCAGACACCGCCTCCAGAAACTCATATTTATTACCGCTTGATCGGTTGGGCACATGTAACGCCATCAGGCAAAAGGGGCGAGGTGCAAATACATTAAGCGCAAGCCATCTCGCCGCAACATCCGGCGCTTTAGTTAAACTCAACCGTCTTAGAGGGTATACCGATGCTACCAGCAGACTGTTCAAAGCCGGGTTTGCATGATCCACAGTCGTTCGCTGATAACAGTACCCCGCGCGCGCAAGTCCCTGCGCTATCGACACACTCGCCGAGGTGCCGCGAAACTCGCATAGAGCGATAACATCGGGCTGCTCCGCAATCAGGTACTGTGTAATGTGATGTGCACGCGTACCACCGCCGGCGCGTATATTCCACGAAATAATCTTCATCAATCCTTACAGCCTGCGCGACGGGACAATCACAGAATATTATAAGCGCATCATCGACGCGAGTGAGCTGCTCACCAATACCTGACTGTTGCCAGGCACGCCTTAAAGCCCGGGACTGATCGAGCTATTTTTTATACTGATAATTCAGCGTTACTGCTAACGCCTCACCATTCTCGGCAGGCAACGGACCGAACCCGGCGTAGTTCAGCAAACGCTTTGATCGTTTGTCGTAAGTCAGCAGAACAGGTGGCACGAATAACCGGTAGACAGGATTGTTTAACCTGACCCGCACACATAAATACCGCGACTCAACACAATCCACGCGCTCCATGTGCATCGGTATCAGGCGCGCTTTTTCGATCTGCAAAAAATTAAAATCAATTTTTTCGCCCGCCGCAATTGGCTGCCAGTGCTGTAGTATAAAACGATGAATTCCGGCATCGATGACTGTCGGCTCTACGACCGCCATGTCGTGAACATCGACGACTGCCTGGTAGTTATTCTCGAGCAGTCTCAGTTTCTGGATTCTCAAGCTGCCATTTGAAGGAATAACTCGATATCCGGTCGAATTGCGATAATCATGCAGTTCAAAGTGCGGTTGCGCGCCAGGCTCAAGGTAACGTAAGCGCTTGTGTGCGATGGGCCGGCCATCTACCGCATAGTAGTGAGCGCGTACCACTTTCTCCTGCGGCTCATCGAGATAGTACTCTGTGTACCCGGCAACACCTGATTCATGGGGCAAGGCACGCGCGCTGGCAACAGCACCATGCCGCAGCAGGTCATGCCGTTCCGAAGCATGCGACAGCGGCAAAACGCCGCATAAAACAGTAATCACCAACTTAGAAAAATATCTCATTAACACACTAAGTTCGATTGGGTTAGCTCTCCATCATTTCGCAGCGGCTGATTCAGAGCTTATTCAGTGCGAAACAGCGATAGTATCGGCGCTGCATCAAATCACTGAAGGCAATACAATGGCAATAAAACGTGAATTAACAAGCAAATATACAGCGACTTTGCTGCAATGGTTCATCAGTACCTGCATGTTCAGCACACTATCTGTTGCCACCGCCAGTGAACCGGCTACCGCAAGATCAGTGACACTGCATGAACCACACGGTGTCTCACATCATGTTTACGACAACAACACAAACAAACGGCAGCCACTTTCCGAAAACAGAACAACGAAGCATGCCTCATCTGTACTTTGGCTGTACGACATCAGCATTTCACTTCAGCAGGACTACGACAACGACGGGTTCTATTCAAATTTTTCGATTTCCTTCGACTTCGATACTTATTTATCCTCTGCCAATGTCTATGCTGTTCTGTATGTCAGCAAAGATAACGGTCCGCTTGTAGAGTATGCAGTCACCGGAATCTTCTCCGTTCAAGGTGCAATAGCAGGCGACGCGTATACCATACATACCACACTGGACTCGGGTTATCAGACAGGGTACTACGATCACTACATCGAAATATACGACGCGTATTCTCATGAACTACTGGCCGGATACGGCCCGCAGGACAGCCACACGCTGCATGGTTTACCGATTGAAAGTACACCTCACGATTACCATCGCGGCATTGCAACGTCGCTGTCACTGAACTTCAGCGGAACCGGTTCATTCGCCCCGTCAGCCTTTGGCCTGTTGGCAGTACCCCTGTTAGCGGCTTTACGCCGACGTAAAGCGCAAGCCAAACCTCAGCAGGCACTTCCTTCCAGCCAGGACCGGCATTAAATAATGCAACAACCCTCACCAGGGTCGTCACATCGGTATTCACGGCTGACGCGACACAGTAGTTCAGTCAACTGACATTCCCCGGAAACCGGGTTGTATGTATATCTGCACCCGGGGCTACCCGCCACCACCGCGTCTGGCTATCATAAGCCTCTCTATCCGCGGAGCTCTCCCTTGCCACGTATCTCATTCCTTTTGATCGCCGCTCTGGTGATCTGTCTGACCATATGTTTTCCGCTGGGCATATTGATCAGCTGGCTATTCTCTACTTCGCTGACAACAACGCTGCTGATGAGCTTCATCTGTGCGATACCACTCTCGGCATTTATGTGGTTCACCATCCAGTCGTCGAACCTCGCTCTAAAATGGCCGATGCTTCAACTGCTCGGGCTCACCACAATACTCGCCACCATCTTGTGTGTGGCATTGCCACTACATCTTTTCATGAGTTCAGGTCAGGTCGGCGTCATCGCACTGATTCTCTGGGTGGCGGCCGCAGCTTATGCCATTCGTGCAGCACATGTAATAAAAGATGTGCCATTGACAATCACCAGTGACAAGCTGGATAAACCCTACAAACTGGTGCAGCTTAGCGATCTGCATGCAGGCAGCAGAAGCCGCAGGTTCATCGACAAAATAGTCACTCAGGCACGCACCCACCAACCGGATGCGGTGTTCATTACCGGAGACCTGCTGGATTCAAGTGATGTTGATGCCGGTTTTTTAGCGCCACTGGCAAAACTGGACTGCCCGGTATGGATGTGTCTGGGAAACCATGAACGCTATGTTGACCTCGACAGCGCCATAGACGCTATCGAACAACATAACGTAACCATCCTGCGTGATCGTATGGTGAGTTTTCAACACCTGCAGATCATAGGAATTGACGACACTGACAATCCGGCACAGGCAGCAAAACAGCTATCGACGATACAACTAACACCAAACCGTTTCTCGGTATTGCTGTATCACCGTCCGGACGGCTGGGATGCGGCTATTAAGCATGGCATAGATATCACGTTGTCCGGCCATACACACGCGGGCCAGATCTGGCCATTCGGCCTACTCGTTAAGCGACAGTTTCCACAAATGGCCGGGCACTTTTCGAGGGGTGGACAGCATATGTTTGTTTCGCAGGGTACCGGCACCTGGGGGCCGACCATGCGCTTTGGTACTCAATGCGAAATGACTGTAATCGAACTGCTACCAAAATAAACACACTTGCTTTTTCAGCAGTCAGGCAGCTCAGCTTATGAGCAGCGGCTCGTCTTCACCATTACCACTCCAGTATTCGATACATCGGACGGGTTTTGTCTTCTTCAGACAACTGTCCTTTACGCAGATCACACGCCATACAGGTAATAGCGCTGACCGGCAAATGCCCTATTGTGGCTTGCACATTTCGATGTACATGACCACAGTAGATCGCCCTTAAATTCCGACAGCGACCAAACGCGGCGGTTAGCTTTTCCACAGCGGCACGATCTTCAAATTGAAAGGGGTCCGGGATTTCCATGACATCAAACGGTGTGTGATGCATGAACACCAGTAAAGGACGCGGATCTTCCTGTTCGAGTACTGCAATCGCATGCGCAAGTCGCTCGACGCAAAGCTGCCCTTTATTACTGGCCGTACTCACAGTATCAAGCAACAGAATCCTGACTGCGAAATCTTCAAGCGTATACTGAATGTATTCACCGGTAGTAGACAGGCGTTTTTTAAACACCGGCAACAACACCGCTCTCTGGTCACGGTTTCCGGGTATGACAAAATAAGGCACATGCAATGATTCAAGAATTGCATGGGCTTGCTGATACTCCTGCACGTGTGCATCGTGCGTGATATCACCGGTATGAATCACCAGATCCGGCTGACTGGCGTTTACCTCATCTACCGCACGACGCAAGTCATCGAGTCGTGCAGGATGTTGAATTGAAATATGGCTGTCAGAAAAATGTGCTATTCGCATGAGTGAGTTGTTCGCTTAAGCAGATAAAACAAACGCTACCGACCACAGGGTATAGCAGCATACTAACGGGCGCACCAACTGTAGCAGTTCCGATAACGAAAAACGAAACAGTGGTCGATGCAGATTTATCAGGCAGCTGCCACGCAACAAAAAAGTGGCCGCTTTCCGATCGAAAAGGATACCCGCATTTTTCTTCTCATCGACACTACCCGCAACCTAACCGGCACACGCAATACAACACCCACCTTCTCAAGACTTGTAACGGTAGCACCTGACCGGATAACGATATACAGTACCCAGCTGCAGACGACATTAGTTGAAAACCATTTACACCCGCCACACGCAGATTTACAAAACATGACCACTGAAAACCCGACACTGGAAGAACTCACAGAACAGCTTGTCAAATTTCGTGATGAACGGGACTGGCGGCAGTTTCATGCGCTGAAAGATCTGATTCTTTCACTGTCGCTTGAAGCATCGGAACTACTCGAATTATCACAGTGGAAACCCGAGAAACAATTCGAGGAGGAAGCTAAAACAGAGCCTATGCAGCAGCGCCTCAAGGAGGAGTGCGCCGATGTATTACTGTATCTGCTGCTGATATGCGAACGTTGCGATATTGATCTGCCAACCGCAGCGGCAGAAAAAATTGCTGCCAACGCACGCAAATATCCGGTGGACAAGTCTCGCGGCACATCGGCCAAGTATACTGACCTTTCAGCGCTGGAATTGACCGGGTACACCATTTAAATCAGCAATTCCCGGTGCAAGGTGTCCGCTCAGCGGACATCTCAAA
>JAHDHK010000252.1 GCA_020631335.1 Chromatiales bacterium | reverse complement strand
GTTGCCCCGGGCCTGACACGCGCCTGATTGCCCATACATAACGAACAGCCCGGCATTTCGAGTCGCGCACCTGCGGCCCCGAAGATGTTGTAATAACCTTCTTCTTTCAGCTGGTGCTCATCCATGCGGGTTGGCGGCGCTATCCACAGCACGGTATTCAGGTAAGTACCCGACTTTTCAATGAGCTTACCCGCCGCGCGATAATGACCGATGTTGGTCATGCACGAACCGATAAACACTTCATCGATGTTATCACCGGCTACCGCAGACAATGTTCGAACGTCGTCCGGATCATTCGGGCAGGCAAGCAACGGCTCTTTGATTTCATCGAGATCAATTTCGATGACTTCAAAGTATTCGGCATCGGCATCGGCTTCGAGCAGCACCGGATTGGCCAGCCACTCTTCCATTTTGCGTGCACGTCTTTCAAGTGTTCGCTCATCGCCATAGCCCTGATCGATCATCCAGCGCAGCAGCGTCACATTCGACGTTATGTATTCGATGTAGGGTTCTTTATCGAGCTTAACCGTACAGCCGGAAGCCGATCTTTCCGCAGTAGCGTCAGCCAGCTCGAAAGCCTGCTCGAGCTTAAGGTCGTTGAGCCCTTCAATTTCTACCACGCGACCGGAGAAGACATTTTTCTTGCCCTTTTTCTCTACCGTCAATAAACCGCGTTGAATGGCTGCATAAGGGATCGCATTGACCAGATCACGCAGCGTGATACCCGGCTGCATCTTACCCTTAAAGCGAACCAGCACGGACTCAGGCATATCCAGCGGCATCACACCGGTGGCTGCGGCAAACGCGACCAGACCGGACCCTGCCGGAAAAGAAATACCCATCGGGAAGCGGGTATGAGAGTCGCCGCCTGTGCCGACAGTATCGGGCAACAACATGCGGTTAAGCCAGCTGTGGATAATACCGTCACCGGGTTTAAGAGACACACCACCGCGGGTCATCATAAAGTCCGGCAGGTTGTGATGCGTTTCGACGTCAACCGGCTTCGGATAGGCAGCGGTATGACAGAAGGATTGCATGACCAGGTCTGCAGAGAAGCCGAGACAAGCCAGATCTTTCAGTTCATCGCGGGTCATCGGACCGGTGGTGTCCTGAGACCCGACTGTCGTCATGACAGGCTCACAGTACTGGCCGGCACGCACACCTTCGACACCACAGGCTTTGCCTACCATCTTCTGTGCAAGGGTATACCCTTTGGCTGACTGTTCTGCTGCACCCGGTCGCACAAACACATCACTCGGCTCAAGCCCGAGCGCTTCGCGAGCGCGGTCAGTCAGTCCACGTCCGATGATCAATGGAATACGGCCGTTGGCGCGCACCTCATCCATCAGTACCTCGGTCTTGTGTTCAAACTCACCCAGTACTTCATCGGTGCCGTGTTTGCAAACTTTTCCGGCATGTGGATAGATGTCGACCACATCGCCCATTTCCATTGCGGAGACGTCGACTTCGATGGGCATGGCACCGGCGTCTTCCATCGTATTAAAGAAGATCGGCGCTATTTTGCCACCCAGTACATAGCCACCTTCCCGACGATTGGGAATGTGCGGGATATCGTTACCCATCAGCCACAACACACTGTTGGTGGCTGACTTTCTGGATGAACCGGTACCGACAACGTCACCGACATAGGCAACCGGATGACCCAGCTTTTTCAGCTCTTCAATTTTTTCCAGCGGCTTATCGGTGAAGCCCTCACGCGGGAACTTGTGAAAGGCCTGCGCATGCAAAGGAATATCAGGTCGCGACCAGGCATCAACCGCGGGAGACAGATCGTCTGTGTTGGTTTCACCGGGTACTTTAAACACGGTAACGGTGACTTTTTCAGGTACTTCGTCATTGGCCAGATACCACTCGGCAGCCGCCCATGATTCCATCACTTTTTTCGCGTGGGCGTTGCCCGCATCCATTTTGTCTTTAACATCATGGAATGCATCGAACATTAACAGGGTTCTGCTCAGCCCTGTCACGGCAGACTCTGCCAGTTCATCGTCGTCGAGTGCAGCGATCATCGGCTGAATGTTATAACCGCCCAGCATAGTCCCCAACAGTTTCACGGCATGATTGCGATCTACCAGTGGAGAATTCACCTCACCGGCCGCCACCGCCGACAGGAAACCGGCTTTCACATAGGCGGCCTCATCAACGCCTGCTGGCACCCGCTGGCTGAGAAGCTCTAACAGAAACTCTTCTTCACCGGCCGGTGGATTTTTCAGCAGTTCGACCAGCTCAGCTGTCTGGCCGGCGTCGAGCGGCTTGGGTACAACACCCTCCGCAGCGCGCTCTTCAACGTGTTTCCTGTAGGCTTCTAACAATGTCTAACCCTCTTGGTTTTATGCAGTTTGATTTTTACGCTCGCTGGACGCGCAGACCCGACAGGCTTGCATTGGACAAACCGGCGGTCTGGCGAACTTAACAATCTACGAGGTCGACAGGTCGTGGAAGGGCGATCGTGCGTTCTGCCATTCGACGCGTGTTACAGCGCCGGATGTACTACCAGATGTAGGTGTTTTCGGGCAAATTTAAAGCCCTGCAGCACACATGCAATCGCTCTCAACTCCTGCCATTGAGAAGATGCACCTTATAATGCGCGTATTGTACCAGAGGCGGCGCTTACTATCCCGTTGCACCCTTTCCACCGCGCCTTACCGCGCTGACAGACTGTTTGAGGCAGGCTGGCATGCCCCACGCCAGCGTTTGTCTCAGCCACCCCGGGACGTCTTTGGCGATGCAATCAATTAACCCTGGCCAGTTCCGGGCCGAGCGTTACCGAGCGGAGCAGTTCGATCTGATCACGCATGGCCGCAGCCTTTTCGAATTCCAGCTCGCGGGCGAATTCGTACATTTCTTTTTCCATGGCACGCATTTTTTTCGCAGCGTCACTCGGCGAAAGCGCTGCGTAGGATTTGACCTGCGCCTCCTCTTTTGCCTGTTTGTGTTTTTTCGGTACCGGCGCACCCGCTTCCATCACATCGAGCACGCGCTTCTTGATTGATTGCGGCGTGATGTTGTTCGCCAGATTATGTTCCTGCTGTTTTTCGCGTCGCCGGTTGGTCTCTTCAATTGCCCGCTTCATTGAGTCTGTAACCCTGTCGGCATAGAGAATGGCCCGGCCATTGAGGTTACGTGCCGCGCGACCGATAGTCTGGATCAGTGAACGGTCTGATCGCAAAAATCCTTCTTTGTCTGCATCGAGAATGGCCACCAGCGATACTTCCGGCATATCCAGCCCTTCGCGCAGCAGGTTGATCCCCACCAGCACATCGAACTCACCCAGCCGCAGATCACGGATAATTTCCATGCGCTCAACGGTATCTATATCACTGTGTAAATACCGCACGCGCACCTGGTGATCAGACAGATAATCCGTCAGATCTTCTGCCATGCGCTTGGTCAGTGTGGTGACCAGGACGCGCTCATTTTTGGTTACACGGAGATTGATCTCGGACAACAGATCGTCAACCTGCGTGCGTACATCACGTACCTCGACTTCCGGGTCGACCAGCCCGGTCGGACGCACCACCTGCTCTATCACCTGCCCGGTGTGCTGTGCTTCATAGTTGCCCGGTGTGGCAGACACAAACACCGTCTGCGGGGATAGCTGTTCGAATTCGTCAAAGCGCAATGGCCGGTTATCAAGCGCCGACGGCAGGCGGAACCCATAGGCCACAAGATTCTCCTTGCGCGAGCGATCGCCCTTATACATACCGCCGAGCTGCGGAACCGTCACATGACTTTCATCAATAAACAAAATCGCATCGTTGGGAATGTAATCGAACAAACACGGGGGTGGTTCACCGGCTGCCCGCCCCGATAAATAACGCGAGTAGTTTTCGATACCGGAGCAGTAGCCGATTTCATTAATCATCTCCAGGTCGTACAGCGTGCGTTGCTCAAGACGCTGCGCTTCGAGCAGCTTGTGCTGCTCCCGGAACTCCTCGACACGGTCTTTGAGCTCAACTTTAATCTCGTCTACCGCGCCCAGCAGTATTTCACGTGGCGTCACGTAGTGGGTTTTGGGGTAGATAGTCAGACGCGGCACCTTGCGCAGTATCTCTCCGGTGAGCGGGTCGAAAAAGCTCAGCGCTTCGATTTCATCATCGAACAGCTCAATCCGAATGGCCTCGCGGTCCGATTCCGCTGCGTGCACATCAATAATTTCACCGCGTACCCGATAGCGTCCGCGACTGAGCTCCATATCGTTGCGGGTGTATTGCAACTCTGCCAGCCGGCGCAGAATATCGCGCTGGTCGATCACATTGCCTCGCTCCAGATGCAACACCATTTTATGGTAGGCCTGCGGGTCACCCAGACCGTAAATTGCGGAAACCGTAGCGACAATAATAACGTCGCGGCGCTCGAACAGCGCCTTGGTGGCAGACAGCCGCATCTGTTCTATGTGGTCATTGACCGAAGAGTCTTTTTCGATAAAAGTATCAGACGCTGGCACGTAGGCCTCCGGCTGATAGTAGTCGTAGTAAGAGACAAAATACTCAACTGCATTGTTCGGGAAAAACTCTTTCATTTCCCCGTACAGCTGTGCCGCCAGCGTTTTGTTGGGTGCCAGAACAATTGCCGGTCGCTGCTGTTGCTCAATCACATTGGCCACGGTAAACGTCTTGCCCGATCCCGTCACCCCGAGCAGCGTCTGAAATGCCAGGCCCGATTCGAGCCCGTCGATCAGTGCGGCAATTGCCGCGGGCTGATCACCCGATGGTTCAAATTTGTTTTCGATGCTAAACGATTTTGACATTCATACACCCGCTGGCAAACCGGAGATCGGCGTCGCCGATATCGTAACAAGAACGACCTTCAGCCGCGCTTTTTATGCGCACCGGCCGGCGCCCGTGTAAACTGGCTGCCGCGCACATTTCCGGTACAGTCAGTTGACCATTAAACTCTCATCCAAACTCGATAAGGTAAAACCCTCGCCGACTATGGCGGTAACGGCTCTGGCCACCGAGCTTCGTGCACAGGGCCGCGATGTCATTGGCCTGGGCGCCGGTGAACCCGACTTTGACACACCCGACCACATTAAAAAGGCGGCCATCGAAGCGATCAATAACGGCGAGACCAAATACACCGTGGTCGACGGTATCGTGCCGCTTAAAGATGCCATCGTGAACAAATTCAGCGCGGACAATCAGCTCAACTATCACGCAAAACAGATTCTCGTGTCCTGCGGCGGCAAGCACAGCTTCTACAACCTGGCCCAGGCGGTGATCGATACCGGCGATGAGGTCGTGATACCGGCACCTTTTTGGGTCTCCTACCCCGACATCGTCCTGCTGGCAGGCGGCACCCCGGTGTTCGTACCGACCACGCAGGAACAATCCTTCAAAATGACGCCGGAGCAACTCGACGCTGCAATGACGGCCAACACGCGCATGGTGGTATTGAACAGTCCGTCGAACCCCAGTGGCAAAGCCTACTCCAGGCAGGAACTTGTCGCGCTGGGCGAGGTACTCAGCAACTACCCCGATGCGCTGATTGCCACCGATGACATGTACGAGCATATTATCTGGAGCGAAGAAGGATTTTCCAACATCCTCAACGCCTGCCCGTCGCTGACGGATCGCACTATCGTCATGAACGGCGTGTCCAAGGCCTATGCAATGACCGGCTGGCGTATTGGTTATGCCGCAGGCCCCGAGCCTGTGATTAACGCCATGAAAAAGATCCAGTCGCAAAGCACCAGCAACCCGACTTCGGTGTCGCAGTGGGCATCAACCGCCGCGCTTACCGGAGGCAACGACTGCCTGGTGCCCATGCTCAAAGCCTTCAAAGAACGGCACGATTTTGTGGTCGAATCGCTCAATAACATGCCCGGTGTCGAGTGCATTGAGGGTGATGGGACCTTCTACCTGTTCCCGAAAGTGCAGCAGGCAATCAACCAGACCGCCGGCATCGGCAACGATGTGGAGTTTTCCTCGTGGGTGCTGGACAAGGCAGGCGTGGCTATCGTCCCGGGGTCTGCATTCGGCACTGACGGCTATGCCAGACTCTCCTTCGCCACCAGCATGGAAAACCTGCAAAAAGCCATGCAGCGTATGGGCGACCTCCTCAGCGGCGCGTAGCCTGCAATATGAATAACCGGGGCTGGCAAAAATCCCTGTGATCGGGACGAACATGTTGCAGCATAACCACTACAGCAAGTCCCACAGATTGACTAAAAGGCTCAAAAGCAGACGGGCAGCGCAGGTTCGCTGCTTCACCGGTACCGTCGGTCAGCCGGACAGGCTCGATTTTTGTAAAACAGGTTGACGGCAATCGGCTAGATAGCTAGAATTCCGCTCTTGTCATTCCCCGATAGCTCAGTCGGTAGAGCAAGTGACTGTTAATCACTGGGTCGGCGGTTCGAGCCCGTCTCGGGGAGCCAAAATTAAAAAGGCCGCTTCTTTGAAGCGGCCTTTTTTGTGGCAACTGCTTTCTGAAATGTCGAGACCTTTTCAATGGCAACCCTTTAAAGCTCTGATACAAAGTATCTGGAGCGAAATACCTCACTTCCCTCCCAAAATCATACCTCAGCCTCAAATTCAAACGACTAATCGTCTTCGCCCCTCTCCATCGTCACCAACCTATCTCTGACAGATTCGTACTAACCTGCTCCTGACATAGCTTGTAAGCGCCCGCCCAACCACAAAACAAATCCCTAACTAAACCCCGGAAATAAAACGATTCTCCATCTCAACCTCCTGCCGCCGCATCAGCTTCCACGCTGTCTCTATGAGATCAGCCATAATCGCTCTTGCACTATTGGCATCTCCACTACGCAACGCTGAATTAACGCACGCTGATGATCAAGCCCCTGAATACATATCAGACATCCAGGAGTCAGTTTTACAATGTTAAGCCGAATTCGAACCACTTATTGCGCGTTATCTTACATTCCACATACTACCTGCATATCGATACTGCGAACGGTTGACGATACCATCTGTTCTCTTTCGACGATTATATCGCTGCGTATACACACCAAGGAAATTGCTGCTTAATATCGCGCAAACAAAAGATCCATTGCTGCGACGACTGAATCACTGTCTTCTTGTACATTACCCACCAGCTTTCCCATTGCGCTTCGGGGTGCGGATGATATGTCGAGTGGAAACAACCGCACTGATGTACCGGCAATGGTCAATGCAGCGTTAAGAACTTCATCGGGGCTTTTCAGGGTCCGCTCACTGACAAGAGGAATGTAAACAGCTCTATTAGCATCTTCAAACAAATTCGATTGGACTTCCAATAAATAGGGAAACTGCTTCACTGTTTTGCTATTCGCATTTTCGAATACATCAAACTGCGCCATTTGATTACTCAGAAAGATCGATTGTCATCGGCAAAAGACCCCGACTCGTCAAGTAACTTACATTGTTCTGCGATGGCTGGTTTCAAACGTTTCTTCATTCTTGCAAACTCAAGATCACGGAGGTTTTCGCTTTTGCTTATCAACTCCGTCAAAGCCTCTTGAACTAGCTGCGATCGAGGTCGACCCTGTATTGCAGCGAGTTGATCGAGCTTTTCCAGATCCTCTTCTGGGATCCGTACCGTCAGCATTTGATTTGCAGCCATCAGAAACACTTATCGATAAACGTATTACATTGTATTACACTTTCTGTATATTTTCAAATTCACCCAAAACCAACCCACCTGATAGGCATATCGGCATTCGTACCAGTAGAGGGTCAGGGGTCAGGTGAGTTTTGTAAAATTCAGACCATCTCTTATTTCATCCAATCGTATTTTTAGTTCTCCGCTTTGAAGTCTGTGTCCAATATATTTGACTGCCGATGACACGCCGCCTCGATGAGATAATGAAAAATACTCCGCTACCTGCTTTTGAGTATAACCCCCAAGCCCTTGGCTACAGTAGATTCCGACCTGCAGGGGGATATTCTGCACTTGCCTCCCGTGTTTTTTCATTGTTATTTCATTCGGGTCAACACTAAATACCCTCGCGACTACTGCTACGATCTCTTCCAACTCCGGGCGTCTATTACTTTGGTAATCCTGTTTGCCACTTCATGATATTCGCGATCGTCGTAAACCCATTGTCTGAATGATTGGTCTCCAAATATTCGGGAACAATCAGGACGGGAACAATCAGGACACCCAGCTTAAAACCACGAAAACTCAGGTGGATGCTGGCAGGATAGACCGCCCTAGCCTGCTTAGTTTTCAAAAAACGAAGTTATCCGAGAATTCGGATCAAATGGAATGCCAATTCAACGCGATTCGGTGTGCATATCTGCACAGCAGCAGAGTTAGCTGTGATTAGCCAACAATAATCTTGTTCAATACCGAAGTAGGTTCTGGTGAACAGTATTGTGTGTTCTCGCTCATAACAGGGCCTCACAAGCTGCCCTGCCGGGCATTCTCTGATACCCGAGGGAGCGACAGGCTCTTTTCAATGAGTACACAGTGC
>JAHDHK010000251.1 GCA_020631335.1 Chromatiales bacterium | reverse complement strand
GACTACCTCGACACCGACTCTGACAATGACGGCGTGCCGGACTCTGTAGAAGCCTTTGACACCAATGGTGATGGCATTGCTGATGTCACTCCCACCGGTACTGACACCGACGGCGATGGTATCGACGATGCCTACGATCCGGATAACGGCGGCACACCGGCACCTGGACAGGACACCGACGGTGACGGCATTCCCGATTTCTTCGATCTGGATTCCGACGGCGATGGTATACCGGATGCCGACGAAGGTACCGGTGACACCGACGGTGATGGTATCCCTGACTATCTCGATCTCGACTCCGATGACGATGGCATTGCCGATGCCGATGAAGCCGAGTACGAGGGAAGTATTCCCGCAGATCGTGACGGTGACGGTGTACCCGACTTTCAGGATGTCGATGCAGACAACGACGGGATCAGCGATGCCTTCGAAGGCGCAGATGATACCGATGCCGACGGGGTGCCAGACTTTCGGGATCTCGATGTCGACAACGACGGTATCTTCGACATCATCGAAGCGCGCATTGGTATGACACGTGTCAATGAACTCGATACTGACCTTGACGGAGTCATTGATCCATCGTTTATGTTCGGACCTAACGGCATGGCCGATGACGTTGAAACAACACCGGAGTCTGGTACAGAAAACTACCAGCTGCCAGACATAGACGGTGACTCAACACTCGACTTTGAAGACCGTGACTCCGACAACGACGGCCTGCTCGATACCCATGAGACAGACCACCCGGACACCAACTTCAATGGTGTCATCGACGGGGCGGAACCTGCAATTCAGAATGATCGCACTGTTGCCAATGTCTCCACGGAAACCGGTCTTGCCACCGGAGCGGGTGGGGCGCCTCGCAACACCGATCAGGATGGTCTGGCCGATTTCCGTGATGTCGACAGTGACAATGACGGTATCACTGATGCGTCAGAGTCCTATGGTCCGACGGCCGATGCCGATGGTGATGGACGACTCGATAGCTTTGCCGATGCCGATGGTGATGGCATTAGCGATACCGCCGCGCCGGTTGCACCGGCTGACACCGATGGTGATGGCCTCGCGGATGCGATTGAAATCGATGCCGATGGCGATGGTATCACCGACCTGGTCGAATCCGGTGGGCTCGATATCGACAACGACGGTGTGGTCGATAGCTTCCAGGACGATGACGGTGACGGACTCGATGACGCCAGTAACAGTGTCCCCACAGCATTTTTGGATACTGATGGAGATTCGATACCGGACTTTCAGGATCTGGACTCCGACAACGATGGCATTAGCGATCTGAGCGAATCCGGTGGTACCGACATTGATGGCGATGGCATAGCAGACACACTCACCATTGCTGCTGCACTGCCTGATGCCAACGCGGATGGTATTCCAGACTTTCAGCAATCGGTCACTGGTATCGGTGCGGCCAACGGTACAATTAAAACCGGACTGGAAGGAAGCGGATGTACGATCGGTGGCGCTAATCGCGGTGTCGATCCAATGCTGCCCGGCATGTTAGCGCTGGCCCTGTTATGGATAGTTCGTCGACAAAGAAAGCCATTACTCGCCATACTGGCACTGTCATGCTTCGGCACTGCACAGGCGGGCAATCTGCCGGGTAACCTTGAACAACACGTGATCGACGACAACTTCCATCGTGCGCTCTATGGTGGGTTCGGTTTAGGGCTGAGTCACCTCGAACCCGATACCAGTGAAGTCGATGGCTGGGACCCGAACGATCGAGTCAATAACGGCGGGCAAATACAACTCGGTGTGGATATAACACGACAATTGTCTCTGGAACTGCACTCCGCAGACCTCGGCAGTGCCGGACTTTCACCTACCGGACGTGTTAACTACCACGTTAACGGACTGAGTGCTCTGCTGTACATCGGTGGTGATCGCAACCGATTTAAACGAAGAGGGTTCACCGGTTACGGCAGAGCCGGAATCGGCATGCTGTCAAACTCACCGGTAGGCAACGTTCCGTACGAACAGCTCAACGCCACCCATTTACTGTTCGGTGTCGGAATGGAGCTTAACCATCGCAGTGGATTTGGCGCCAGAGCAGAGCTCATCAGCTTTGATCATGATGTGCGCTATGCACAACTGGGCATATTGTATCGACTGGGCAACCAGCGTTATCGCAGAATAATCGCTGCAGTACCACCAGAACCCAAAACTGAGCCAGTCATCGCCGCTGCCAAAAAGCCCATACCCGAAGTGGTGGCTGCGCCACCTCCACCGCCGCCTATACCGAAAGTCGTGATCAGAAACGACCCTTGCCTGGATATCAGTGGTGTACTCGAAGGCGTAAATTTCCACACAAACTCTGCAGAGTTAAAACCCTATGCAACCACAGCATTGGACACGGTTGCAGAGCAACTACAGAAGTGTTCAAAGAAACAGGTCACCGTTGCAGCTCACACCGACAGTCGTGGTGATGCTGAGTACAATCTGAACTTATCGCAAAGTCGGGCCGCTTCAGTGGTTAACTACCTCATAGGCAGAGGGATCGATTCATTCAGGCTCAAACCCATCGCCTATGGAGAATCAGAACCCATCGATAGCAATAAAACCGCTGAAGGGCGACGAGCAAATCGACGGGTCGAAATACTTTTTTATTAACCCACACAAAAATTATCGTTAGCAAGCTACCCGTAATTGGGTGTAGATCGAGAAACTGCGTGAACAACCACGCAGTTGACCGACCCTATCACCCCTATTGAGGGGATGATTCAGCTATCATCCCTGTGTTCTGCCGGTTATATGTACAACCGACTATGTGTACAACCGATGATGTGTACAACCAACGGTGTGTTCTACCAGCGACTTGTTCAACCGGCTATGCTTTCTGCCAGACAAGTACTCCTTGAAAACATACCGGTGGACAGCGAGACGCAACGACATATAAAAGAAATACGGCAGCCGCTATTACTTTCTGCTCAAATCCATCTCACATTTTAAAGCCGTCTCGATTGTCACTAATGCTCATCACTTGCAACCGTGTGCTTAAAAAAAACACGGTTGGTTAATGCACTATCAGTGCGCAAAGCAAGCTTTATGTTTACTGGCCCCCGCATTTCTATAATAGCCGGAATTTTTTGTACAAAACGCAGAATGGCGTGAGACGAGCAGTGCCAGTTAAAGGGAGTTGCGCTGCCTCTGCAGATACAAACGAGCGGCTTTATTAGTCGTCAGGGATATTGCCTTATCAAAGGCTTCGGCGGCAAGCACAGGCTCGCCGGATTGAAGCAGCAGCGCACCACGGGTGGCCTGATAGGGTTGAAACTGCTCAAGCCCCTGTATCTTGAGGCAGTGCAGAAATTCCAGCCCTTTTTGCGGGCTCACCGCTTCGCTGATTACCGCGGCTTGTGCAACCAGTGATCCGGTGGTTGGTCTAATCGAAGACAGCGCTTCATACAGCGACAGTAGCAGCGACCAATTTACTGAATCGGTGTCTAGTCGATCGCAGTGAACCGATTGGATCAAAGCTTCCAGTTGGAACCGACCAATGCGTTGATGACGACCAGCCTGCTCAAGCAGTGCTCGACCTTCGGCCACCAGGTGTTTATCCCACATGTCCACATTCTGTTGACCCAGCGGCACCAGCGCCCCGGCCTCGTCATACCGCGCTTCAAGTCGTGCTGCAGACAAGTGAATGATTGCCGCCAGCCCCAGCACTTCAGGTTCCTGCGGTAATAGTGCAATCAGCAGCCGAATCAGATAAGCAGATTCACTGACAAGGGTGAGTTGCTGTTCTTCTTCAGCTTCAATACCAGCGGCGAAAGCACCATAGATCGCCTCCAGAACATCATCGAGTCGCGTTGCCAGCGTTACTTCATCATCTGGAATTTCAAACGGTACCACCGAGCTTTTAATTTTTTGTTTTGCTCTGGTCAGGCGTTTGGCCAGTGTAGGTGAGGGCACCAGAAACAGCCGTGCGATCTGTTCCACAGGCAACCCGAGTACAGTTTGCAGCATCAGCGGTGTTCGCACGTTATCACCAATAGCCGGATGCGCGCATACAAACATCAATTTCAGCCGCTCATCCGGAAAGGACGGTTGCGATAACTGTGCTTCGGCAATATCTAAGGTCACTAGTTTTTCCTCGATGTTTTCAACCTCTGTGCGACGCGAAACAGCAGCAGACTTGTAATGGTCTTTGAGGCGATTACGCGCCACTGTTAACAGCCAGGCTTCAGGACTGTTCGGCACTCCCTGATCTGGCCACATTTCAATTGCACGCTGAAAAGCATCGGAAAGCGCGTCTTCGGCCAGCGCAATATCGCCTGTTCGTGCGGCGAGTATCGCAATCAATCGGCTATAGCTATCGCGGGCAACACGATCAATATCGGAATGCACAATCACTGTGTGGCTCCGGTACGCCGGGGTTCGATGCCCCGGCGTGCAGGAATGCTAGCCCGGCATCGCACTGGGGCGTATCTCAATAAGGCCGTATTGGGCCGCCGGACATTTTTCAGCCCAGGCCATCGCGGCATCGAGGTCTGCAACATCAACAACAAAGTAGCCGCCTAACTGGTCTTTGGTATCAGCGTAAGGGCCATCCTGAACTTCTTTACTTCCACCACGCAGGGAGAGAGTGGTCGCAGACATACTGGGTTGCAGCCAGTCGGTATCCACAAATACATCGGCATCTTTCAGTGCCTGAATATATTGCCCGTAAATCTCCTGCATCTGTTGCATATCAGCTTCTGTCGCGTCTGCAAAATCTGCTTCATTGCTGTAGAGAAGGAAGGTATATCGCATGAGAGTTTCTCCTTGTTTTAAATCAGTTTGAGTTTAAGCAGCAACAGCCTGTGAAAGATTATCCAGACCACGCTCGTAGGTTTTTCCCAGCATACCATCGAGAAAAAGGCCAAACACACGGCCGATCGGATTCAATCCAAACTTGCTGGTCGTAGACCAGCGCACCAGCGTACCACTTTGTACTTTTTCGATGTCAAAATGCTGTACCGGTTTGCCCATTGCTCCCAGATCGATTTGCATGGTGACAGATTTGCCGGGGACCAAAGCAATAATCGTTTGGGTACCGCGCCCCTCCTTACCCATAAAAGAAAATGACGAACCGATACCCTGAGCGGGGCCGTGCAGGTCAATCTTAAGTGTTGGATCACTATCCTTATACGGATTAAAAGTCTGAAAGCCCTCGTTGCTCTGCAGCAGTTGATAGATCTGCGCGGGCTCTGCATTAACGATTGCCTGGCGCTCTACCGTCTTACTCGATGGCAACAGCGTTACCGCGCCGAGTGCGGCAACCGCCACCAGTGACGTACCACCAATAATCAAAGTCGTCATAATAGCCATAGTATTGTCCTCGTTTGAGTGAATGAGCAATAGAACTATCCATCGCTTTCATGGACATGACGAACGAAGGACGCAGCAAAGGACAAAAAAATAATTTATTTTTATTTTCCTCGAATTTTATTCGATCGACTAGCTGTGGCTACACCAACAGAAACAGCCCACGACAGAAGAAAAAATACAATATATTCATAATTATCAACAACTTAAATAACCTCAAGACCAACACCGGCTTTCAGCAAGGCGTCAACACGGCCGGATAGGAGCAGCTTCCACTGAATCGATTTAGTTTTACAGAGCTACTAATCAACCCTTCGAGTACCGCATGCCCTTTCAGTTAGCCGAAGAACCAATCTCTGTATAATTGTGTAATGCAAATGCTTGGAAACAGGTAGATGAGGAGCAAAAGCTGCGACAAACGACAGCATAGCCAGGCTCCCACCGAAGTAAATTCGGAGTATCGAAGCTCTTGGAAACTGTATTACCACAACAGTGAGCAGAGCCGTCTATGAGGTGGCCGTTGGGTAAAGGCCGATGAACAGACGACTCTATCATTGGAATGCTAAAGCGTATCGGCGCAAAGCAAGAGTTCACCAGGCCACCGAAATCCTGACAAATATCAATATCATTGTTGAAGAACGGATAGTGTAGAGATTCCGCACTTACATCTGGAAGCGTAAATGAAGCTGGATAAAAATAATCTGGCCTTACTGTATGTCATGGAAGCTTTTGCAGGGGCTTCACGGGGTTCGTACCTGGCTTGTATTGGCTGGACGACTCTCGTGATCACCAACGATGTCGGTCGCGTCGGACAGGTGGTGATTGCAGCCATGTTGACCAATATTCTGCTTGGTCTTGTGTTGGGTGTTGTGGTCGATCGCCATAGCCGGAAATATGTCGTAATAGCTGCGCACCTGGGAATCTTTGTGGTGATGTTATCGACCGGTATGATCTGGCTCGGGCAGTCACATCCCTCAATCCTGTGGTTGTTTGTCACCGCCGTATTGATCACTTCGCTGCGATTGAGTCACCACACCGCCCACGACGCACTGATAAAAATTAGTGTAGACAGTGAGGCCCTGGTGCATAGTCTTGCCCGTTTTCGCACGCTTCATCTTTTATGTACAGCAGGTGGAATGGCATCTGCGGGCTGGTTAATCGAGGTGTATTCACCGCGGGTTGGATTTGTTTACTCCGGTCTGTGCTCTGCATTGCTGATTATCCCGATGCTGTTCGTTAGCGGAGGGGTGCAAAGGGAAAAAAGGCAGGGGCTAAGTGGATTTGTCGGAGATTTCACGGATGGACTGAGTGTGTTTCGGATGAATACATCAATTAAAACACTCACGTAACTGGCCGCTGTCAGCCTGCCTGTCGGGCAGCTGGTCAATGCGACGCTACCCTCATTAGTGCGGGATGACCTTCAAAGCCCGCGATATGGAATTCGGCTTTTCTGCGCTCGCGGGAGTCCTGACCATTTGCTTTGCGTTATTCCACTCCGTCTCGATGCTTGCACTGGTGCATGGAACAATGGGTTATACAGTCTGGCTCACCAGAATCCTTATCGACAGCCGGGTTATACAGGCCTGCAAATCTGAAAATGTCGGTCGCACCAAAGTCTATGTCGAGGTTGCTTTCAGCCTGTCGGCAATGACAATGTGCTTCTCGCCGACATTGCTGAAGTTTGAAAATACAGCCAGTTACTTCCTGTTCTGGGGTTTATTCATGGTTGTATCATCATTGCTGCTTTGGCTCTATAGCTATATAACTGAGTATCGTGTGCGGGCTGATGGTTAGCGAAACGGAAAACTCGTTAACAGCTTTGCACTTCAGATGTTGCTGATCAATGTTTTTCTTCTGTTGCTTGGTATGTTTCTGCATGCGTCAGCAGCCATTATAGTGGTAGTACCGATGTTGATTCCCCTGAGTCAGGAAATGGGTATAGATCCGGTGCACTTTGGCGTAATAGTGTGTCTGAACCTGGGAATCGGTCAACAAACACCACCCGTTGCATCGGTTTTATTGACTGTTTGCTCGGCAACGGGTCTCAAAATTGAACAAGTGATGGGTTACTGTAAATGGTTTATTCTGGCCATGTTTGTCACTTTAATGATAGTGAGTTTCGTGCCACTCACCGCGCTTGCGTTATAACTGCAACGCCTTTTACATAAGTAACTCAGGCAGCCATGGTAAATACCATGCTCAGCCCCGCAATTCCAAAGCGCATTAATGGGCGTCAATGTAAAGGTGCGGCTTTCGTTTACAACCGTTCTAAACCCCCTGTTACTCGCGGTGGTGGCGGGTGTATTTGCTGAGCGTGCCGCTACCCGGTAACGATTACAATAACTCTGATGGCATAAAAAAGATCCACCGCGAAGAACCCTTTGCTTACCACTAGAAGGTCCGCAAGGGTTTACCTTTACCGAAGTTTCATAGGTACGCGGACTGAACCAGTCCATACACCATTCCCACACATTACCCGCCATCTGGTACAGACCATAACCATTCGGTTTGAAGGTGTTAACGGGTGCTGTTGCGTGCCATCCATCACTGGCATCATTATGATCGGGGAATGAGCCCTGCCATACATTGGCCTGATGCTCACCCTCCGGTGCCAGTAATTGGCCCCAGGGATATCGAGCCCCCTGTAGACCACCACGTGCCGCATATTCCCACTGCGCTTCAGTCGGCAGTGTTCGTTTAGACCACGTGCAGTAGGCCATGGCATCCAGGTAGCTGATGTGTACCACCGGATGATTCATCAGGCTATCGATTGTTGATTTAGATCCCTGCGGATGACGCCAGTCGGCACCCGAAATAAGCCACCACCACGGCATGTCGGCAATGCCAAGTTTTTCGGATTTCTTACCGGTGAAGTGGTCATGGAACACAGCTGAGTAACCCGTTTGCTCTGCAACGGTGGTGTAGCCGGTCGAGGTGACAAAGTCTGCAAATTGCGCATTGGTCACGGCGTATATGTCGACGCTAAATGAACTGATCTCTACATCGTGCAGCGGGGTTTCCCCGTCGCTATGGTAGCCCTCACCTGTGCTGTCACCCATCGTAAAACAGCCTTTGGGGATCGTTACCTGGTTGTGAATCACCGGCGAGCGGCACGGTGTGATGGGCGTTTGCCAGGGAT
>JAHDHK010000250.1 GCA_020631335.1 Chromatiales bacterium | reverse complement strand
AACCGATAGCGGTGAACACATTGGCACCCACGACGGAATCGCTTTTTACACCATCGGTCAGCGCAAGGGACTGCGCATCGGTGGCAACGCTGCTTTTTCCAGTACTCCCTGGTATGTCGTCGATAAAAATGTCGAGGACAATGCGCTCATCGTCGCTCAAGGTCATGACCACCCTCGCCTGCACAAACGATCGCTCTCAGCCACACAGTTGCACTGGATTCGCAAAACACCTGAGCAGGACTTCAAATGTACTGCCAAAGTTCGCTATCGACAGAAAGACGTTGAATGTACAATAAAGTTAAGCTCACCCAACCAGGTGATCGCTGAGTTCTCTAACAGCGTAAGAGCGATTACGCCGGGACAATCAGTCGTGTTTTACGACGGTGAAGAGTGTCTCGGTGGTGGAATTATTGAACACGCTGCCTGATCTGCATTAACAAGACGATAACCTCAGCCAACCGACTATGCCAGCATCGCTAGAGCACCAGACTATTGCCTTGAGCGGCCTTTTTATGGCCGCGGAATTGGTTCAGAAAATTGCCAATACCGGCCACTATGATGAAGGCAATATGCGTATTTCGCTGGAGTCTTTGTTCAGCCTCGATGCCGAAAGTGTGCCGGCAGTATTCGGGGGCAAGCAAAACATTCGCCCGGGTATGCAGAGACTGGTTGCTCAATTGTCGGGTTCCGATGGCAACCCTGATATGCAAATCACCCGCTATGCGCTTACGTTACTGAAGATAGAAACCAAACTGCAAGGTGGTTCTGCCGCAATGGATCGCATAAGACGAGGTCTCATGGAAGCTGACAAGCTGCGAGTTCACTATGACACGCTGGACGAAAAAGTCATCGACATGCTGGCAAAAATATACAGCGACAACATCAGCACCATCAACCCGCGGGTAATGGTTCACGGGAACGAGGACTACTTAAAAAAGGAGTCCTGCGCTAACAGCATCAGAGCCTGTCTGCTATCCGGCATACGTTCGGCGGTGCTGTGGCGACAATGCGGCGGCACTAGATGGCGGCTGGTCACCGGTCGGCAAAGATATGTCAATCAGGCCAACAGGGATCTGCGCGCGCTCTAAACTCCCGCGCGGCGGGCGTAACTATCGCGCATCTCTCATCTGAGTAGTCCCATACCCGGCAATCAGACTGAGTCGCTGCCGATTATTTCCGAACCGTCGCAATGAAAAATCTGCTGGCCCCGACCCGGCTACAACAATCCACGCAACAGTGTTAGCAGACCGGTAGATATTGTCACCACCACCGCCAGCAGCGCCAGAATAATCAGCGTGTTCAAAGACCACTTGATGATCAGATACATTGATCTGTTGGTTTTTTTCAGCGCCTTTCCCTGGGCCAGTACTGGTGAAACACTCTGGAAAATGCGGCTAAACAAACCGGCCTTGTCTCCCGCCAGATTAGGCACGAGCATCATGCTCAGGATTTTTTTGTAGAGGAAATTAAAACCCCGCCCAAGAATATTCATTGGCCTTTCCACAAAATCAAACGAGGGACATCGGTATCGTTACGGGCAAAGTGCAGATAGGTTTCGTCAAACAACAGCGACCTTCCATCGCGCCATGAATGCACGTTCCCGTCAATGGATATAAAGCACTTATCATCGTTGGGCGTACTGAGCCCCAGGTGATAGCGCAGCGAGCAGGCAATAGGGTCGAGGTGTCGTGTGAGCTTTGATCCGGGTGGCAGCAGCGTGAACATGGCGCCGTTGACCGAATCAATATTTTCAAGCAACTCGACGGTCTTCGGGCAGTGGGTTCGAGCCGACTCGTGCACCGTGCCGTACCATTTGCAATAGAATTTGCTCCAGCCGTATTTGTAGAATGTTCTAAAGCCGACATCGTAATAGCTTTGATTGTTTTTATCGGTCGTCGAATCGAAATAGCCATTGGAGTAAAGCGACAAAGCTTCTTCTCGCAACACCTCCCAGTTATCCTCCAGCGCCTGCAGCTCCGGGTAATCCGCCATGTCCAAGATCGGATTTTTGGCTTTTTTGGCCGAAAATCCGTACAGCAAAACATTGAGTGGCGCGAAAATCGGCCAGCCCTTTCGCAAGTATTCGCTGGGCCCGGTAAATCGCTGTTCTCCCCGAAATCGATACACGTAGGCGAGCGATGCCACTGGAAAAAGAATGAAGCAAACGAGAGCAATAGATAGCGGTGTCATAACTGTCCTGCAGTATTTGCCTGGCCAGAGCAAGCGAATTTATATGGGAGCCCGAACGGATGAGGATAAGCGACAGTGGCGACCGGGGCCGACCCGAAGTCAGCGCGGGCACGTCACAAAAGCACTGCGCCAGTGATAACTGAGGGTCAGATTCCCCGCTCCACCGTTTGAATCCACCGCTATGCCAGCCTCAGGCGCAGTGTAATCGGCTGCAATAGCCATTTCCATAGAGAGCACACCTGTCCCGGTTAACTTTCCGCAAGTTAACAAGCCCTGATGCATCGAAAGGCGAAAAAGCCGTGTTCGCAGCGCCAGCACCAATGAAAGAACTGCCTTTTGTTTGAGCTGACCGCCCGGGATGGTTAGAATCGACGGTCTGATAACAACGAGCCGGAACCGATACAACTCCTCCGGCAAAACAACAAGTACCTACAGTGGGGATACTCATGGGAAAAAAAATAGTCACCTCCGGGGCAATAGTGTTGCTGGCATTTGCCGGCAGCCCTGTGCTGAGCGTCACCTTTGCCGCTGCTCAATCCTCTACACCGGTGCTTGTTTCCGGAAAGGCCGCTGGCGGCCATGAAGAGGTGGAAACCCTGAAAGCCGAGCTGGCAGCGCTTCAAACAAAGCTGTCCAATACCGAAACCGGCAGAGAATTCCTGGTAACTCGTCTAGAAGAAGTTTTGACTGAGTCAAAAGCGAAAGACGAAGCCGCCGCAGCAATGACCGCTGAAAATACCGACCTGCTCAAATCGCTGAGGTTCATGACTGACAACCGTGACTATCTGGTTGACGAAATGAGCATGACCAATGACGCCGCCAGTGCCGAGGTTGACGAGCTCAAGGCCGCCAATACCGCACTTGAAGTGTCTCTGGCAAAAGCCAAAAAGGGTCGAAAGTTTCTTAGCGAGAAATATCTCGCAAACAGAACCGCACAAAAAGCGCAACAGGCCAGCAACACGGCAGCAATGGCAAAGCTCGAAAAAGACCATGCACGGGATGCTCTGGCACTGGAACGTGCACTAAGAGGAAAATCCTACCTGCGCGGGCGGCTCGATGAGGCTGAAGCTTCACTGGCAACTCTCGAAAAGAGCAGCGCACGCGACTCATTAGCACTCGAACGGGCGCTGAGAGGAAAGTCTTATCTGCGTGGCCGACTCGATGAAACTGAAGCATCGCTGGCAACTCTCGAAAAGAGTAACAGCCGTGACTCACTGGCACTCGAACGTGCATTAAGAGGTAAGTCATACCTGCGCAGCCGGCTTGATGAAACTGAAGCATCACTGGCAACACTCGAAAAAGACAACAACCGCGACTCACTTGCGCTTGAACGTGCATTAAGAGGTAAGTCGTACCTGCGCGGGCGGCTCGATGAGGCTGAAGCCTCACTGGCAACACTCGAAAAAAACCATGATCGCGACTCGCTCGCGCTCGAGCGTGCGCTCAGGGGTAAGGCCTATCTGAGGGGCCTGGTAGACGAACTGGAAGCCAAAAACGAAGCCAGTCAAAGCGAGATGGATGCACTTGCAAGTGTGTCTTTCGCTCAGATTGAAAGTGCCATTGCCGAGCGGGACGCTGTGATTGAAAAACATAGCAGCACTGCATGGGCCGATGAACTCAGCGCGTCGCTGACCGAAAGCTTCGGATCTCAAAGCAACACCGAAGTGACCGCCTTGTCTAACAACAGTGTTGCAATAAAGGTTGGAAATACCGGCCTGTTCAGTGCTGGAAGTGTCAATCTGAGTGCCGGCGGCCGGGCTTTGCTGGGCGAGATCGGTCAGGAACTGATTTCGCGGGACAATGCGCAGATACGTGTCATCGGGCACACCGATAACGTACCTACCGGAAGCGGCAGCCGGTTTGCCAGCAACAACGAGCTATCACTGGCCAGAGCCACCTCTGCGTTGTCTTATTTATCCAGCGTCGGGGTACCGGCAGAGCGACTGGCTGCATCAGGTGTAGGGGATGCCTACCCTATTGCATCGAACGATAGCGAGGAAGGCCGGCTGGCCAATCGTCGCGTGGAAATTTTGCTTACCCCGGCAGAGTAGACACACTTACGAAGGTACGGATGCCACCTGACACGGCATCCGTACCAGCCGGCGGCACCCGAAGGGTTTAACAGCACCTTCCGGTATCGAACCCTTACTTCCTCACAGCTGTAAATCCGAATAAGTCATAGTGTTGTTGCAGGCAGGTATAGGTGCCATACAACGCCGGCTCACCACTTTTCACCAGAGATACTGGCATATCTTTAACAAACTGACTGAACCTGCCCTTCTTAAACAGCCAGTGTGTGAATTGTGATTTCATAAAGAAGTCACCCAGTCGCGGAACAATTCCACCAGCGATAAAAATACCGCCGGTCGCGCCCAGTGTAACCGCAAGATTTCCGGCCACAATTCCCAGCCACTTACAAAACAACTCCATCGTTTCCACACTGGCCGGGCAGGAACCGTTAATCGCCGCCTCGGTAATCTGTGAGGGCCGGTCGAATTCAATCGGCAGCTTATCGACGCTGCATATCGCCTGATACACCTCGAGGGTTCCTATGCCCGACAAATACCGCTCTGCTGATACATGCCCGTATTTTTTTTCCAGCACATTCAACAAGGCCAATTCTCGGTCGCTCTGAGCACCCATCGTTACGTGACCACCCTGGCTTTGGAGCGGCAACCAGTATTCACCGGTGTAGACAAGACCAGATACCCCCAACCCGGTGCCAGGACCGATAACTGCCCTGGGTCCATGAGGATCGGGGATGCCGGTATTGATCACTTGCAGACAAGTCTGTGGCAGCGACAATACCCCCACAGCGGCTGCGGTAAAATCATTAACCACTCGCGCGCGTTGTAATTCAAAACGACGAACCAGCCCGGACACGGATACTTTCAAATCACTATTCGTGAGCTCCATCAGATCCTGATATTCATGCGTACTGGCAAACGAAAACGATGCCTGATGTACTTTCGGCTTACCTAATTGCACTAAATATTCTTCAACGGCATCAGCCAGATCTGTGTACTGACCCACGGGTACCACGCGAAAAGTATCTTCCTGATACACACCATCGTGGAACATGACAAACCTGGCGTTGGTTCCTCCAATGTCTCCGGTAAGAATCGATTGCATAATTTATTGGTATTCCAGCTCGGCTGACGACAACGAACTTCTGCTAGTGATAGATTGAGGCAACCGGCAGGCAAACAGGCTTTGCCTGTCCGGCAAATGCACGGGCATTATAATTTCGGCTGAGTGTAATAGTTGACTCTCATCGGCTGCGTCAGTGTGTAGGAATTGTGACTGTTTTTTTGCTGCTCAAAACGCATACGAACCTCATCAGTGCGTACGGCCTTGTCGTCGAAGCTATTATAACTCAGCCCAGAATAATGATTGGCAAAGTGCTCAAAGTCACGAAAGGTTTCATCTGCATCGTAGTAGATTTCACGCATATTTCCGAATCGGGTAGCCGCCAGTTCAACCAGCGCGCGATAAGCCGCCAGACGAACCCGTGTTTCATCATGAAACAACTCCATCACATATTGACTGGTACCAATTGCTACAGGTTCTATTACCAATAAAAATCCATCGCGACGAATCACCCGCATCAACTCATCAAACACCTGAACGTAGTGCGCCTGGGGCACATGATGCAGCGAGTTGGCAAAAACAACCCCGTCAACCGAGCCTGGCTCAACAGGGATATCTGCAGCACCGGCCTGTGCAAAACCCACATTGGCTACGGTTTCTGCTTTGTTATTTTTATCGGACTGAACAGGATCAGGTTCAATACCCAATACCCGTGCACCGCGCTCGGCGAGTGCAAAACATAGACCGCCTGCTCCACACCCGGCATCGACGATAAACCGATTGCGCACATCTACCAGTGCGTCAATGACATCCAGATCTGTCTGGTAGCCCCAGTCTTCAGCCACTAATTGTTCTCCCACTCGACTCGCCCTGATTGTAACAGGCAATAGCCCTTTTCCGGTTATGGCAACAAGTTGCCGTGCAGCTTGTAACCAGCGGTAAGGCTGGAGACAGAAAATTTCTGTAAAGTATTCGCATCACAATCCACTCTGGGAAACCGGAGCCATGACTAAACTTCAAAAAGTGTTGAGTTCGGTGTTAACGCTTGTCTGGTTAAGCCTGTTCACCCAGAGCGTTAACTCTGCGGTGTTGCCCGACCCGGTCGTACTGACCAAAGCCGATGCCCGGCATTTGCTTACCAGAACCGGTCTGGGGGTTGATTATCGCGAACTGATGTTCTTAACCGGCAAAACACGCGCCGACGCGGTAAATTACATCATGGACGGGTTTCGCATCGAACCTGCTCTGCAAATGCCACCATGGACACAACACCCGGCGCCGCTTTACTGGACCCGTGAAGACCTTCCTCCCGATCAACGATTGATGTTTGATCGACGACGTGATGCAGAATTGATTGAGCTTCGACAATGGTGGGTAGACAACATGCTTGCCACCACCTCCCCGCAAACCGAAAGGATGGTGTTGTTCTGGCACGACCACTTTGCCACCAGCTACTATGGTATCAATCGACAGACCAAAGCGCTGGCGGTGCAAAACGAAACGTTTCGAACTCAGGCAATCGGAAATTTCCGAACACTGCTTAAATCGATGATCAGAGATCCGGCACTACTCAATTATCTCGACAACCTGAGCAATCGCAAGCATTCGCCTAACGAAAACCTGGCTCGTGAGTTGTTGGAGCTTTTTACCATGGGTGAAGGCCAGTATGATCAGTCGACCGTTCGCGAGGCCGCCCGTGCGCTCACAGGGCATGGCGTCTCACAAAATAAAGATCTGGCATTTGAATTAAAGACATGGCAACACGACACAGATCAGAAAACATTGTTCGGGCAAACAGCCAGTCATCGTGCAGATGATTTAGTCGATCTGATTCTTCAACAACCAGCCGTTGCCGACTTTATCGCCAGAAAATTCTGGCATGCGTTTATCAGTGATTACCCTCCCGATCCAAACGACCTCGCCCCACTGAGCAAACGTTTCCGGGACAGCAACTATGATCTGGCCACGCTTTACCGCGCCACACTCGAGAGCGAGTCGTTCTGGCATCCAGCGGCAAGGGCCTCCTTAATCAAATCACCTGCACAACTAATTATCGGCCTTGTGAGAACGCTGCAATACCCCTCTGTTTTGAACTACACGGTGCCGGCACTGCTGGCACAAAGCGGGATGAACCTGTTTGCACCACCGAACGTTGCGGGCTGGCCACAAGGTGAATCGTGGATCACACCGGGGCGGCTATTAAACCGACAGGCCGCACTGAATAGCCTGCTAAGGCATCGGGTTAAACCTGCCACCGACATAAAAATAAACGTTGATACGGCAGCAGATATGTCGGGTAATTCGATGAGTAGATACATGACCATAACCGACAATAGGAGCAAAAACTTTCAGCCCGCTGTGCAACTGCACCTGGCTGCCGAGAACTACCGCGGTGCTGCACAATACCAAGTGGAGCTGCATGCTAAAAATCAAAAATTGTTGTGGCACGAACCCGCCAGAGAAATTTCCTATGGCCATGAAACAGCCATGTTCGGCAGGATAAAAAACGCTAAAGAGTTGCCGTGGCAGGTTGTCGATATCGATGCGCCCGCCGATGTTTTGAAACAGGCAGAGATCATCAGAGTACGCTTTATCAACGACAACGCCGGTCACGATGGTGATCGCAATCTCTTTGTCGGTGGTGTAACGATAAACAACAACTGGTTTGACAGCTCGCAGGGACATCAACAAAGCAAATGTCCACCACAGTCGACGCACAACGCAGGGAGACTCTATTGCGAGGGGTTCGTTGACATAGCCATACACTCGAATGATAAAGCCGTCGCTCGCAAGCGGCAAAAACCAGCAGCGGCCTCTGCGCATGTCAACTGGATTCAAGACGTTGACGGCCAACTGGATTTAACAATAACGCTCCAGGACTTATACTTCGGCAATCAGTACTACCCGACATTTTCTTACCACTTGAAGTCAAAGAACAACGGACTGCCAGGTATTGAATTAAACTCTTACGGCTGTTTTCCGGATTGTTTGACTCACTGGCCGCTGTGCGCATGGAAAAGTTCCCTGCACAGGGAGACAAACAGCAACAGGGAGACAAACAGCAATAAAGACAACGGTAAAAAGACACTGGCATTTCATGTTGAAGGCCCAGGTAGTGACGCAACCCTGCAATGCCACCACCGCGCGCTCGCCCGGAAGGTAAGAAAGCTCATCAGCAGCCTGTTTGTCAGCTCACTGACATTAACCGAA
>JAHDHK010000249.1 GCA_020631335.1 Chromatiales bacterium | reverse complement strand
CGGGCGACCAGATCTGCGGTTTCTGCAACTTCTTCAGTACTTGCCGATGCGCTGTCTTCACGCATACCGATGATTCGAGAGAATACGGCGATTGACTCGTCGTATGCCAGCTCGATGTGGCGATTGGATTCTTCCAGTTCGCGCGTACGCTCGAGTACCTTGTTCTCCAATGAGCCATTCAGGGTCACCAGCTCTTCGTTCTGTTCGCGGGTGATGGCAAACAACCGGTCTCTTTCGGAACGCAGAAATTTGATTTCAAGCGCTCTTTGAATGCACATCAGCAGGTCCGTGTCGTCCCACGGTTTGGCGATGTAACGGTAGATACCACCATCGTTAATTGCACCTACGGTGGATTCCATATCGGAGTAGCCGGTGAGCAGCATTCGAACGGTTCCGGGCCAGCGTTCAGCTGCTATCGACAGAAAGCGGTTACCATCCATCTCCGGCATGCGCATATCGGACAGAATAATATCGACTTCGTTATTCTCTAGAAATTCAAGCGCCTCAGCTGCACTGTTTGCCGTGGTGACTTTGTATTTTGATCGCCGGAATACCCGTTTCAGTGACATGAGAATCGGTAATTCATCGTCCACGCACAGGATATGACCGGTTAACTGCTCCGCCGGCTGTTCATGATTGTCGGGCTGGTCGTCCGGCTCTAGCTGTTGTGCGAGCATGTGGTTATATATCCCTATTCAAGACTGGCGTAATGCAACGATTCCCGGTTGCAACGATTACTCTATCGACCGGGAGATTTACAATTTGAAGTGACCGGACAACTCACCGAAAATTGATCTTGGCTACTTTTTTTGCTCGAGTGGCCGTTCACCTTAGCGAATACTTACTGAATCAGTATCCGACAGTGAGTACCCTGGTTTGCCTGGAAACGGATTTTCATGAGAAAACAGGTTTGTACATGGTCGAATATTTCAAAGCCATGCGTTGCGGACAGTCAGGTTCGTGACGCTGGCACTGATCTCAAGTTAACGTCGTCGTTGGTGCAGGGTAGTCTGTTTACTACCGGGATTACCGCCCTTGTCAGGTACGCGATTGCCGGTAAGCCGGTCAAGTCTAATGCAACGGTTTATGAGCGGGCGTTTACTCTGTCAAACGATACGTCGAATCGGTTTCTATTACCCGTAGCTTTGACAAAAAGATATGTCGTTGCGCTTTAAAACCGTTATCGGTGTTGCGATTATCGAGTGTTTTCTACTCGCGCTGCTGATTAGCACTGTACTGTCCTATCAGCACAAGAGCGCTGAACAGGCTCTGCTGAAAAGAGCGCACACCACCGCTACGCTTTTTGCAAGTACGACTATGGCGCCGGTTCTGTCGCATGATCTGGCGTCACTGGAAACGTTCAGCGAAGAGTTGATGCAGAACCCTGATCTGCTGTATGTCCGGGTGGTTGATCATCGCGGGCAGATCTATGCTGAAAGAGGGATTGAAGCTGCATTGGCGGGTCCGTTTACTCAGGATTACTCGCTCGATGATGCCAAGGTAGACGGCATATTCGATGTGTCCTCGGAGATCAGCACTGGCGGCGTCAATTATGGCCGGGTCGAACTTGGCTTTGATATTGGTGCCATTAGTGATGTTATTGCAGAAACTCGGGAACTGAGCATCAGCATTGCATTTGTTGAAATGATTCTGGTGGCGTTGTTTTCATTTATTCTGGGCACTTACCTGACCGGACAGTTGAAGTTACTCAGAGAGGGTGCGAGGCAGATATCTGCCGGCAATTATGAAACTATTATTCCTGCTTCATCAAAAGATGAGTTGTCAGAGGTGGCTGAGGCGTTTAATCAGATGTCTCTTGTTTTGCGTGAGTCCAGGCAATCACGGGAGGACTTTGAACAACAACTGATTGATCTGAACAAGCACCTTGAACGGCGGGTGGAAAATCGTACCGAGCAGATTAATCAGCAAATAACTGACTTACGCCTGGCCAATGAGAAACTCTCCGCCACACAGGCACAGCTTGTACAATCGGAAACCCTTGCCTCAGTGGGGCAGTTCGCCGCCGGTATTGCGCATGAAATTAACAATCCGATCGGCTATATCAAGAGTAATTTAAGCAGCTTAAAACACTACATTGAAACCTATCAGTGTCTGCTAAGCGAGTATGCAAAGTTAAAAGAGCCGGATACGCAGCAATCCGAACAATTACAGAAGATTGCCGACATCGAAAGCCGGGAAGACATTGAATTTGTCAACGAAGATGTCGTCACACTGTTGTCCGAAAGCGTGAGCGGTACAGACCGTGTGACGAGTATTACCCGTGGATTGAAGCAGTTTTTCCCGGAAGATGAAGCGCTGAAAACACTGTGTGATATGAATAGTTGTATTGCGGCCGCGATAGAAGAGGTAGCGCACGACAACGCGCAGGTGTCATGCGATCTTGGTCAATTGAGTCCGCTGCAGGGAGACACTGACAAACTGACGCACATGATCTCGAACCTGTTGCGTAATGCGCTGCAGGCGACAGATGACAACGGTATTATCAATATCACAAGCAAACTGGAAGAGAATACGATAGTAGTCCGTATTACCGACAATGGTTCAGGTATTGAACCTGAGAATATTGATCGGATATTCGATCCATTTTTTACAACCCGGGAAGTAGGGCAGGCGACCGGGCTGGGACTTTGTGTCTGTTATGGCATTATTAAAAACCATCAGGGTACCGTAGACGTGGAATCCCGACCCGGGGAAGGTGCCACCTTTACGGTGAAATTGCCTGCCGAAGCTGTGGATAAACTCGCTGCGTAACCCACATCTGACGGGCAAACTGCCACAATCACAGTCCGGGTAGGCTTTGCTGTTTCATCAGATAGTTGAAGCGCTATTACCGGGGCCATACAGTCATGAACAACAAATGGCTGATGTGAGCACTATTCAGTGAGAATGAGTACCACAGCCTCCTGTTGTAACAGTTCGGTAAAACGCCTGGGATCCTTTTTACAGAAAGCATCGAGCGGAAAAGCGGCCGAACGTTTGAACCAGATTAGTACATAGCTACCTACAGTGCCACCCGCCGTTATCTGAAAAAAAATGTGCGCACATTGCCTGAAACAGGTGCAGCACCTGGCGTCGTCACACACCTTTGCTTTATCAGAATTGAACACACGGTAGAGTCTTCCGCTGTTAAATGTTTGCACATCACTTACAATAGGCTGTTGCAATCGAAAGAGCATCCACCATGAGGTTATCCGAAAGCGCAGAAGCGATGCTGGCTGGAGAAATGGGCCCTGCACGTCAGTGGGCGGTTGAGCATCAGATCCAAATTGGCCGTATGTTTGATGCGGCAGACATGGTGGCGGTCAGTCAGGCACATATGATGGCTGATCCTGAATCTGTTGGTCCTGCCGGGGTAGAGCTCGTAGAACGATTCGCTGCGCTGCCACCGGATCAACGCCGGGTGGTGATTCCGATGATTACGGATCCACGCGGGGTAGACCTTAACTATTATGACCCGCTTGGTCAGACAGTAGAGATGGCCAACCTGGAGCGGCGATTTATTATGGCGTGCCGCTCTATGGGGATCGTAATGACAAATACCTGTATTAACTATCAAACGGTCATGCCACCTGTACGGGGTGACCATGTGGCTTACGGTGATACCGGTGTGGTGATCTACTCGAACAGCTTTTGTGGTGCGCGGTCAAACTTCGAAGGCGGTCCTTCGGCGCTGGCTGCCGGTTTAACCGGTTACACACCGCGCTACGGGTTACATCTGAATGAAAACCGCGTCGCGACGAAACGCTATGTCGTCGACAAACAACCCGAAGAACTGACCGAATGGGGTGTGCTCGGGGCGGTGATCGGGCGGCGTGCCGGATCTTACTGGGAGGTGCCGGTGATTGAAGGTATAGATCAGGTGCCTACATCTGATGCGGCGAAACATATGGGCGCGGCAATGGCCAGCTATGGCTCGACCCCGTTGTTTCATATTGTTGGCGTGACACCGGAGTGTGACACCCTGGCTGATGTCAATGGACAACATCTGCCTGTTGAACGAATCACCGCGCAGGATACCGCACAACTTCGTGGCAGTTTCGGCGCTACCGGAGAAAAAGTCGATGTTGTTGTTTTTGCGGCACCGCAACTCTCACTCGTTGAAATGCAAAGCGTCGCTGAGCTGTGCCGGGGCAGAAAGCTGCATGCCGATACCTCTATGCTGGTGTGTACACCAGCCAGTGTTTATGTCGATGCGCAAGCAGCCGGATTCATTGAAGACATAGAAAATTTCGGAGCGCGGGTGTTGCAGGGTACCTGTTTCTATCAGCAATACGCGCGCGAGATTGGTGAAGCAAACGGCTGGACGCGATTGCTGTCCAACTCGACCAAGATCGTCAATATCCTCGGGGGCTACGGATACAAACCTGCACTGGCATCCATGTCGGCCTGCATTGATGCCGCAGTGGCCGGAGAGATTGTCTAATGTCTGAAATACTCAGCTGCCATGTCGGCATTGGTGCGAAAGTTCAGGGTGAGGCACTGGTTGCCAGTGATAATTTCTCGGCTCGTTATGATCTTGATCGTATCAAAGGCATATTCTCCCGGCCGGAACATGCGCTGGCGGGTCAAAGCTATGTCGGAAAAATTCTGGTGCTTAACACCGCCAAAGGCGGCGTTGCCACAGCCTGGATGTTATATGAGATGGCCTCGCGTGGCATGGCACCCAAAGCATTGTTGCTCAATACCGCAAATACCATTCTCGCTCAGGGAGCGGCGCTGGCGGGGATGCCACTGTGTGATCGGTTTGCTGATGGAGACATCACCACACTGGTCAAAACCGGTGATGCGGTTGTGGTTGACCCCGAAAACGGACAAGTGACCATCACGGATCGTCAGGCGGACTGGTAGCACATAGCAGGGGCTGCGCAGAAAAATCAAAAGCCCGGTACAAATAGATTGTTACAGCCCCGTCGTCGGTATTGCCGGGTCAGGTGTTTCGCGAGTTGTCGAAAAAATTACCAATAGACAGGCTGGTGGAAAATGACATCTGCGAGTGGATTCTGCACCCGGGGATAAACACGGTGTTTATCCCCGGGAACACTGGCAGGCTGTTGAAATACTATTGCGCTGGCTAAAACGCCAGCCCGGTCAACATGCTTATCTATACCCGATAAACGACGCTTTTCCGGTTGCCGTTGCCGTTGGCAGTGGTCAGGGGCCTTCTAAGGCCGTCGCTCATCACGTTTTTCAACACCCGGCCAGAATTTCACCGATTAACTCACTGACCCATGTTGGACAGCAGGGCGGGGTTGATGACCAGGTTGCGGACGCCGTGTGCATGATTTTCCTTGAAGACGTTTCCTTCGCACCATTTGCCAACAGATTCAATATTAACCTTTGCAACGTTAGGCCGGACGCCCCATGACACTTGGTAGGGAGAGCCTTTCTCGTTGAATCCCGGTCCGGTGGTGGAGCCCGCGTATTGCACAGGAGACCCTGTATCGGTGGGGATATTGACCGCCTGATGCACGCCTCCTTTGAGTTCAAAGTGTGTCAGCTCAGTGAAGTCCATAGCGTTCGGGTCTGTTACGGCGACCAATACCTGACTTTCAACACGCAGTTGTGGATTAACATTGGCTTCTGTAAAGCAGGTGTTTAAGGTCGGCCCCGGCTCCGAGGGTGCGGTGGAATATACAAAGTGAACCTCCAGGGTATCACCGGGATAAACCACGCTATGTTCGCTCTGGCAAACGCCATCCTCTGCTCCGGTAGTGTCTGAATCTGAGAGACTTCCTGCGTATTGAAAACCACTGGAGTAGCCTTTGCCATCACCATTACCGGCATATTTGGTAAATTGACCGCCTTTGTGTTCTGCGTTTTTATGGAAATGGATATCGCATAAGTTCATGGTTTGATAATCGGGAGCCATGTTAAATGAAATCTGGTTATCACCGGTGAGTGTGTCTATGTCGCGCGGTGACTGCGGGCCGAATCCCATGCCTTTAGTACTGGCTGCAAGGTTATCTCTTTGACCGGCCACCACTTCATCGGCTACTGGTTTGGAGTCGTTGGCGACCAGCGTGCCCGGCACAATGGTTGCCGCGCAGCATGCGATAAGAATTGTCTTTACTGATGTCATTCGATTTACCTTTTTGGATACCTGAAAGATTTGAAAAAATCACTCTGCTGCCCGGCTGTTTTAAACAAAACTTGTCGACAAACAGTCTCATTGCGTCAGCCCTACCGGCAACGCAGTGTACTTGAACTAATGTTTGCTAATAAGGTAATAAATCAGCATTCACTCTTCCGCATTTCGGAAGAATTAATTAGTGTCACTGTCAGTGCTTAGAGTTGTCCGGTTTTTCGGATATCACTGTCCTCGAAAGATAGCACCCAAAGTCAGTGGCTGATAAAACAGCGCTTAATGTAGTAATAAAGATCACAATAGAAGGATTAGTTTCACGCTGTAGGGCTGGGTGTATCTCATGTCAGCCTGGCCGGTGATGTCTCTATGGTGATTGCTGCGTGTTGTGAATTTCCTAAAAAACATTCCTAAATGGAATTACATGGCGCGTGGCATGAGTGATACACAAGCGAATTGTGATTTGTGTGGCTGGTGTTACGCAGGGAGGGCAGTGTTTTTACACATCCGTTTAACGCACGATCCGGAAGGCCGCCATTTCATTGCAGCCTTCTGTATGAACGATACCTGTCGCTTTTGCGTTAAGGGGCTATTTGTGTGTCGGGGGAGAATAGCGTTTGTCAGCGCTCAGGCGTTGGCGTATTTGTCGCCAACATCCTCGCGAACAGGGTGCGTGTCATAGAATATAGACATAGACGCAAATTTCATATTTTTGCTGAACTTAAAATAGTCAACACCTTGAAAAACGAAATGCTCACCACTGGTCAGTGTCCAATCGTACTCGAAATGCGCTGCACCACTATCTCCGTTTTCTCCCAGTAATACATCAAACACGGTGAGTTTGCTGGCACTGGATGCATTGCCTAGCTTCCTGAAAAACTCAGTGGCCGGCATTTGACCCAGGAACGGAGACAGCACATGGGCATCGACTTCGAACATGTTTATAATACCGTCAATATCTGATGCCGACATACGCTCAAAGTATTGTCGAATATAAGCAACCTTTGCTTCGGATGTCATTAGTGTCTGCTCTGTCTGGTTATTGATGGAATTATATGATTAACCTGACGCTATAACCAGTATTGACGTCTGCAGAGGTTATGTAGAGTCAGTCGTTATGCAGTGACTGCCTGGCTGTTCTATAGCCGGTGGGTGTGCAAAAAGGCCATAATATTTTTTTCAGAGAGTTGAACCATCCGGATCATGTACGGAAGCGTGTTACTCGAACATAGCCCGTGAGTTGTGCTGCATCAATGAGGCACCCTTTGCACCAATCATCAGCGTAGGTGCATTGGTATTGGCCGAGGTTATTGACGGCATAATCGATGCGTCGATAACCCGCAGACCATCGACACCTCTCACCCGCAACTGCGGATCAACGACAGATAGTTCATCAGACCCCATCCGGCAGGTACCTACCGGATGAAAAACGGTGCTGCCACCCTGTCGAATTGACGAGAGAATTTGCTCATCGCTCCTGACTGACGCCCCGGGGACGATTTCAGATTCCCACAAGTCACGAAATGCTTTTTGTGAGTGAATGTCACGCAGAATTTTTATTGCCTCCACCATGACGTCGCGGTCTGTTTGAGCGGACAAATAATTCGGTGCAATATGTGGCTGTACAAACGGGTCGCCAGACTGAATACGGATATTGCCACGACTCAATGGCCGGCACTGCCAGACTGAAGAAGTAAACCCTGAGTATCTGTGTAACGGACTGCCCGGTTTGTCTACTGACAATGGCATGACATTAAATTGAATGTCCGGTGTGTCTGAGTCGGTGTAACGCGTACAGGCGGCGCCACCCACCTGGCCGGCACCAACGGTTAACGGACCATGGCCACCTAGCAGCCAGTCTGCTGCCATTTTTGCAAGTTTAAACGGGTTGCGAACCTCATCGTTAAGCGACAATTTTTGCTTTAGCCTGACAACCATGCGCATCTGATAGTGGTCCTGCAGGTTCTCGCCAACCTGAGGTGAGTCTGCTTTTACCTCTATTCCATGCTGATGTAGCAGGGAAGCAGGTCCGACTCCCGATAATTGCAATATTTGCGGCGACTGAACAGCGCCGGCAGACAAGACTACTTCAATCTCTGCGCGAGCGCTTTTGCGTTTTCCGTTGCTGATCCACTCGACACCTGAAGCGCGGCCGTTGACGATGTGGATTTTTGAAACATGTGCTCTGGTTTCTATAAAAACATTGGGTTTTTTCAGTGCCGGCTTTAAAAACGCGGTAGCTGCGCTGTGTCTGAAACATCTGGCAAGCGATAACTGGTAATTGCCAACGCCGTAGGCACTTGCGGCATTAAAGTCCGGGTTAAGGGGCAGGCCGAATTCCTGTGCGGCTTTTAGCCATGCCGCGCATGCTGGATTATGATTGCGTAAATCTGATACCGAAAGCTCGCCTGTCCTGCCCCGG
>JAHDHK010000248.1:1608-8571 GCA_020631335.1 Chromatiales bacterium | reverse complement strand
CAAAACCTCAAGTGTCAGGCATACACCGTACTCGTGCCAGCGTTAGTTCAGTGGTAATTAAGGACAACCCATTGGATTATTCAACAAAAGAGCCCCTGATAGCTGTCAAGGGCTCTCTTGTGGTTTTATCTTAATACCGATTGTTGCTTGTCATTCCGATGGCAGTCATCTGTAGTCGCAGAAACGGCTTCGCTAACCTTTTACGAAGTGCCTAAAAAACCTCGCACAGCGGTGGTGACAGGTTCAATAAGTGCGGACTGTTGTCTCTCGACTATGGCAGCCACCCTTTTGGAATCGTTCATGCGGTTCGGGTCTCCGGAATCGACACTCGGATTTGGTGAGTACTGAATCAGCAGACTCGCCAGTTCAGCTGATTCCCGACCGGATATTATTTTTACAAGCTCCAGTGCTAGGTCGATAGAAGCGGATACACCGCCACCGGTGAATCGTTTGCGATCCATGTCGATACTGCAGCGATCATAGTGATTTCGATCAACGCTCAGGTTGGGGAATTCATCCAGTAGATCGACCAGGCTCCAGTATGTGGTGAGGTTGGTGCAGCCATCCAGCTCTCCTGCGGCTGCGAGTATAAAAGCACCATTGCAAACTGATCCAGTCCAGCTGGCGGTGGCGGCAGTGCGTTTAATGAACTCCTGGTAGCCCGTGTCGGTCATGCAGCTGGCGATTGAAGGGCCGGCGCCACCGGGTACAAAAAGAATGTCAATATCCGGGTGGTCATCAAACGTATGCTGAGGGTTGACGGTAACGCCCTCGGACGTAGGCACAGGGTCAAGATTTTTCGCCAGCCAGACAGGTTGAAAGCCCGGGGCGAAAGCAAAAACCTGAGTAGCGCCCGCGAAGTCGAGCAGAGTGGTGTGGTCGAATAACGGTATGCCGACGATTCTTGGCTGATCAGTTTCCTGTGTCATGATAGGTGTCCTATTAGTTTGTTTTACCAGGCTGCAGCTGACGATACTTTTGCTCCACACTTGTAAAAACCGGGCACGTTGCAGGCCCGGAAAATTTAGACAATGCGTGGGTTAAGACCGCCAGTGCCTGTTGATTATTACCGTCTTCCAGAAGCAGTTCGCTGAGGCTGTGACTACACTCCAGTAGTGAAAGATAGTTTGACTGCTGCTCAGCCTGATGTATCGCATTGCGCAATTTTCCGGTTATCACCTGAGTATGGTTTGTGGTGTCGCTATTGTGGCTGAGTGCCTGCAGCCGCAACAATTCCGGCAGCATGGTCGCACCCCCGCCATTTTCGATGTGCTCAAGCCCCGCCCGTGCGGACTTTTGCGCCCCCGCCGCATCGTTAATGGCCAATTGGCTGCGCGCGTGCAGAGCATGCCACTGCGTTTTCCAGATTCGGTTTGCGATTGACTCTGTCGCCTGCAGCACAGCGTTAAAATGTTGCTCTGCTGCGGAATAGTCGTTATCGCTCAGGCAAACCATGCCTCGCACGCCCACTTCAACATCTACCCAGGCAGGCATGTGCTCTTGCTCTATCGCCTGTAGCAGTAGCTCATGGCATTGAATCAGGCGTTCCCTTTCGCCCTGAGCGATCATGACAAAGGCAGCGTGTCCGGCGGCGTAGGCTTTTGCCAGTGCGTGATCAAGTACCCGGGATCTTTCAATGGCAGCACCGGCGTGTTGAATCGCCTCGGTGAACCGTCCCAGGATGTTTTTACCGATAGCCAAATAACAGTGTAACGAGACGAGCATGTCCTGCCCGTAAGTAAAACCCATGTCCCTGGATTGCTCGACGGTGACTGTCTGTATCAGGTGTTCCAGACGCTCACAGCCTTGTTGTGGTGAGGAATCCAGGACATCGACAATTCCACAAAGGCGCGCGCCCAGTGCGATGTGAGTGTTATCTTTTTTATCGACCGCGACCTTGTGTATCTGGGTGGCCTGTTTCATCGCCTGTCGTGAGTCACCAAGATTTAGAAACCGAATCCACCGCGCGAACATCAAAGGAAAAAATTCTACAGTTGCTTCCAGTGAGTCTGATAACGACTGCGCCTGTTGATAGATGTCTTCAACGGTGGAAGTGCTGTAACCCTCGACGGCCAGAGTCGGTGTGATTTTCAGCACCAAAAAGTCGAAATGTTGTTGAGCATCGTACTGGTCTTTCGGCATGGAGCTGAGAATAGAGGTGGCCCGTTCGATATGGGCGAGTGCCTCACGCATGGTAGAACGACTGCGTGCCCGTTCAGCTGCTCGTTTCCAGTAGATCAGAGCCTCGTGTTCCAGGCCGGCTGATGTCAGGTGGTTGGCGAGCCATTCCGGCTGGTTTTCTTCAATGGCGGGGAAGTGCTCTTTCACTGCATAAGCAATTCTTGCATGTATTTCGAGCCGGCGACTGTTGAGCAAGCTCGAGTACGCTGTTTCCTGAACCATGGCATGTTTAAACGCGTAGCTGATACCCGGCGATTTTTTACGCGTGTGTAGCAGACCGGCCTCGTTTAGCCTCTGCAATCCGTGTTCGAGATCATCGTCAGGGAGTGCGGCCACTATTTTCAACAGTTCGCGATCGAACTCACGCCCGATCACCGCACCGATCTGGGCCAGATATTTAACCGCCGACAGTTTATCGAGACGAGCCATCAGTGAGTCCTGGATCGTCATCGGGATTGCCATTGTGTTGAGCGGCTGGTTGAGTCTGTAGCCAGCTTCGTCCATGACCACCAGGCCCGACTCGAGGATGGTTTTGGTCAATTCTTCAACAAACAGCGGGATGCCGTCTGTTTTATTGAGAATTTCATCAAGCAGTGCTCTGGGCAGAACATGAGCACCCGTGATGGAAGTCACCAGATCTTCGCTGATGCCGGGCGATAACTTGTTGAGCGACAGCCGTGTTACGTGTGATTCTCCCAGCCAGCCAAAAGCAGATTCATCGCGATGTGTAATTAGCATGAGTACCGGTAGTGACCGTATCTGGTTTGCCAGCGCGTCTATGAGATCAGCTGAACTGGGGTCAATCCACTGCGTATCCTCAACAACAAGTAACAGTGGTTTTTTGCTGGCTAACTGTTCGATGAGTTCCAGGGTGGCGTTAACAATCTCTCCGGCGTCGAGCCGCGTATTCTCTTCGGTAGCAGGCACTGCGGCGACCGGGATTGATAGCAGTTCAGCCAGTGCCCGGTATTGCGAATGATGATCCGGATCATGTGCAATACCCAGAAAATCGGCCAGTTTTCCGCGTCGCTGATCAACGCTGTCGTTGTTGGTTGTACCCAGCAGACGAGTGAGCCGGGTCAACACCGGGTACAGCGCGGAACTGGAATGCCACGAGGAGCACTGTAAACCGAAAACCGTGTGAGGGGTGTCTTTCAGGGTTTCACGCAACGCCCGAATCAGACGGGACTTACCAATACCCGCTTCGCCGAAAAGGTCGACGACCTGCCCGCTACCTTCAGTCACGAGTTGCCAGCGCCGGCGCAGTATTTCAAGCTCCTCGTCGCGTCCCACCATGGGTATCTTGTGGCCCCCCTGGTTCGCATCCGTTCTAGTCTCGGTGAGCTGCTCGCCAATGACTTGCCAGACAGTTTCTTTGCCCGCCAGTCCGTGGAACTGGTGGTGACCATTCAATACCGTTTCAAAGCGGCCACTGATCAGGCGGTGAGTCGTGTCGGCGATCAGGGTTTGACCGGGGCCGGCAGCACTTTGCAATCTCGCCGCCAGATTCGGGGTCTCCCCCAGTACGGTACTCTCCTGGGTCGCATCTGCACTGACGATGTCGCCAACCACCACGGGTCCGGTAGCAATACCGATCCGGACCTGAAGTTGATCCGGCAATTGACGGTTGGTAGCGTTCGGGAGTTGCTCAGCAATACGACTGACTCCCTGGTGTATGAGTAGAGATGCGTGAACCGCGCGAGTGGCATCGTCTTCGTGCGCCTGTGGAAATCCGAAATAGATCAACATGCCATCACCAAACAGCCGGGCGACGTATCCATCGAATCGTGTCACGGCATTACTGCAGATATCCTGATAAACCAGCAGCAACGATCGGTAGTCCTCCACATCCAGGCGTGCTGACAAGGCGGTAGAACCCACCAGATCGCAGAACATAACGGTCAGCTGTCGGCGCTCGGCCATCGCCACTTCACTCAGGCTCGACCTGTCAGAGGTTTCCTCGCTGCTGATGACAGGATCGGAGGTGGCGGGTGAATCAGCGGATGCGGGTGCATCCGGCGGGCTGCCGGGTTGTGTCTGTTGATCGGCAGGGCTAGCTGCGACTGCTTGTATCGCTGATTGCAGCTTGCGTCGATGGCCCAGCGAAAATCCAAGTTCCCGAAGATCTTCGTCAGATAGCAGGGGTAACACCCCGAGGTCGACATCGTTGTCGTTCAGCACTTCGAGGTACTGGTTCAACCCAAGCGAATTTAATAGGTCAGCGAGCTCGTTCATGGCTCGACAACATGGTTAAACACTTGTGTAGACACAGATAAAGTACAACCTTCCAATGGCTTTGACTACGGAATTGATGGTTCAGTTAGTATGTCTATATTGGACCATATATTCACTGGGTAATATAGGTAATAGTACCTCTTCGGCACAACGTTCATGTTGAATAAAAATGAATTCTGAGTGCCCGGAGTGACTGGACGTTGAAAACAACAGATTTCGCCGAATGCCACCCCGTACTTTTACTGTGTCTCACACTGTGAGAGACGAGCATTTCCCTGCGGTAAAGACCCGATCACCGGTCGCTCCCACGAACACTGCAGACGCCAGATAAAACACGACCTGCTCCACCTTGCTTTTATCTTCTACATCGATGTTGATCTTAACCCCAACAGAGCCGCAATCGCTGCGACACCGGAAACATCACACCAGCATTAAGCCAGGCATCGCATACTGAAAAATAAAGCCAACGAACCAATCAGGAAATTTAAAAAAGAACCTCAACCGGAGTCCCTACTCCCATATGTCGGTAACGGAAGAAGCGTTCATGCCAGAGATCTAAAAATTCAAGTTGTTTTAAACGAAACCCATTAAGTGCTTCAACCGAAAACACGGTATATACACCCGATACCATGTGCTAAACCAAAATCTTATTTCGTAAATTGAGTTGCACCGTCTTTACGCTTTCTTCTTACAGGTACTGTCCTTTAGGGTGTTTGCTCCTGTCAATCCCGGGCTTTTTTATCCTCTTCTGCTGATGACGGGATCAGCCCTTCACAGTATTCATAAAATCCAATCGAACCCTGAACACCCTCAACCCACTGCTTGATACCGCTATCGGTGATCTGAGCAAAAGCTTTTACCGGCATCGGCCCGAAATACAATCCAAACGCATCAACGCCCCATTCAAACTCAGCTTCAAAACCGGCTTTACCAAGAGAGTATATAAGTCTGCCGTTGCCATCCGCAAAGTGCTCGTAGCTATAGCTTTCGCCTGAGTCACATGAAACACACCGATCTTGATCTTGTTCGGGGTCAATAAGATACCCGTGACAGCCTGTAAAGGTTTTATCTGCAAAGTCATCAATCTGCCAGTGGATTCGCTTGATATCGACCTTTTCACCTGTTCGCGGAAAAACAACCGAGCGGCTGGCTACCTCGGCTGGTGTAGCACCGGAGTCGTCAGCTTTAACTACCAGACAGGTCGCCTCCTGCTCCCAGCCAAAGCCGTCGCCATCGGGATCGCTTTGCGTTGTGACACAAACTTCTGCAGCCTGTAAATTCAAAGTAGCGGATAGCCCCGCTGTAAAAAGCAGGAGCGTAAAAAGTATGCTGTTGAGTTTCATGGATAACGTCCGATTAATAAACATATTGTCTGGCGAATCGTTCACCGATTACTCTGATTGCTGCAGCATTCCAATGCACGCCATCCTTAGTGGGCTGATCTGCCGCTTCCACCCAATCAGTTAGCGGGTCGCCATCATTACCAAGTTCTCTAACCTTTGAATTAACGGACGACCACTTGGTTTCCTGCGCAATGAACTGGCCCTGACTGGCATCAAACCAGGGGCGCTGCCGAAGTCTGGCAATGAGGTCATCAAGCTTCAGCTTCCATGCTTGCTCGTTACCATGATCTGATTCACCCTGTGACCAGGCGATAAGATCGACCTTTGTTTTTCCAAGCGATGCCAGCGCCGCCTGAACAACCGCATTGACTTTTTGATCTTCAATACCATTGGCGTCCCACCAGCGGATAGGCATACCCGCGCTTCCCGTCGGTATTACCGCCACCTTGCGGCTCGCATCGAGTTCAACAATATGCCTGGCAATCTGGAATGCCGGATGATTAGAACAGACACCACCGCGCCATGGAAACCATGCCTTTTGCCACATCTGGGTACACAGATTACCTATCTGCCAGTCGTCAAACTGAGTCCAGACAATAACGCGCGCGTCAACATCAGCGTCAGCCAGATTGACCTGGGTATTTTCGCCAAGTGCGTTGGATTGCCCCATCATCAATATGACATCGGTAACGGGGTCGGAATTAGTGGTTACTACCTGCGGAGTAACCAGGCAGGTACGGTGCCCGTCCCATCCAAAGCCATCGCCGTCAGAGTCGATACAGGCGCTGCTGGTCACCGTCGCGCTGACCAGGCAGGTATCTGTCCCGTCCCACCCGTAACCGTCACCATCGCTATCTATACAAACGCTGTTACTGGCAGCAGCAGCTGGTGCAGATCCTGAAGGGCTGATCAAACAGGTCTTGACACCGTCCCAACCATAACCATCACCATCTGAATCAATACAGGCTGCACTCACTGCTGAAGGTTGGCCTTGCGGAATCGAAACCAGGTTATTGCCACTGCCTGAATTCACTACACAGGTTTCAATCCCGTTCCAACCATAGCCATCTCCATCACTATCGATACAAGCGGGACTTGTTGAACTGACGAAACAGGTGGCAACCCCGTCCCAGCCGTAGCCATCTCCGTCTGAATCAACGCACTCGCTGGCAGAACTTGTCAGTCCGTGACCCAGCAGCAGAAC
>JAHDHK010000248.1:0-1598 GCA_020631335.1 Chromatiales bacterium | reverse complement strand
AAAAAGACCGGACGCCAGTGATCGCGGGATAATCATATTCGTTGAACCGTTTTGCCAATTACCTTTTGGCGCGACGTTAACGCACTTTCACCAGCCCGTATACGTCATGACATAATATTTTAAGATTCAGTCTCGTGCCGGGAACGCATGCACCCCGATTTGGCAGGCACTGCCAGGCACTGGCAGGCACTGGCAGCCAGTAATTGGGTATAAAAACCACAGATTTTGTTAGAGACTACTCCGTTTTACTACTGCGTGTTGCGCTGTATGAGACGAGCTTTTCTTTGTGGCAAAGACCCGATCACCAATCGCTGCTATACGAACACCGCCGACACCCGATAAACAAAGGTGTATATTCCTGACAATTCACTTTATACATTATATCGGCTGTATATTCATGTGTAATGTCAATGACCGATCCCCGGGGGTTCTATTTGTCGAACGCAAATAGCTGACATGCATCATGAATTAACGCTCGGCATACAGCGCTCAACTTAACCCGGACAGGCACGATAGTGTTATACACTATATTGGCTATTCATTAATAATGTGATGTCAGGACCTCGCTCCCCCAGGGTCTTTAACTTGAATTATCCTGCAGTGGTTGTTGCACATAGAACTCTGCCATCAAAGCATAGACCTTTGGATAAGCTTCAAGCAACATATCCGGTGTTTCGAAAAACACTTCGCTGAGTACTGCGAAGAATTCAGCCGGGTTGGTAGCACCATATCGGTCGAGTCCTTCTTTTTTGTTGACCTGAAAGTCCGCAAAGGCGTTACTCATCACCTCAGTCCAGGTTTTAGGATTCATGTCCGGTTGCATGGGCGGAAATCCATTCGCACGCCCGTTTAACATATCAAGCTTGTGTACAAATTCGTGTATGACTACGTTGTGTCCATCACGAGCACCAGCGTGCTCAGTGTCAGTCCATGCCAGTACGACCGGGCCTCTCAGCCAGGCTTCGCCGCTGAGATTGTGGCTCCTTGTGTGAGCCAGGCCGAACTCGTCAATTTCTGTGCTTTCGCGCCTGAAGGCGGCTGGGTAGACGATAATCGACGTCCAGCCTTTGTACCAGTCCAGATCGAGGTTTAGTATGGGTAGGCAGGCTTGCAGGGCGATTGATTGTTTAACGTAGTCAGTTACCTCAAACTCATGGGCACCGGTTATCGCTTTTTGATGCAGAAAAAGAGTCGCCAGTTTATATAGCCGGTGCTGTTGATCATCGTCCAGCAGATTCAGGATCGGTAGCGTTTTTCTGGTTTGCTGCCAACTTTGCGTAGTGTAGGGGCTTCTTGCCAGAATACGTTTTTCACGCCACTTTTTTATTTTTCGAAACATAAATGTTGACTGCGATGATCCTAAGGTTGCGTAATCATAGCGACTTATCGAGCAGTCTGTTATTCAACAAACGGCTGCGTGATCCACGGATGGGCTTCAAAATGGGCGGGTTATGTGATTATTCGTCATTTTAACTCGTGGTATGAACGTCCATGTATGCCAGTTGTGGCCTCTCGCCCTCATCGGACAATGTCGGCTTTAATCGGACAGGCACAATAGTAGAAAAGCATACACAAACTGTTGTAGGATTATCTCGACG
>JAHDHK010000247.1 GCA_020631335.1 Chromatiales bacterium | reverse complement strand
TTCGACCAATCAAGCTGCCGCACAATTTACCTAGACCAAATTTTTAAAGAACTTTAGGCTTGAACATATTTTGCTCAAGCAAGCCGCCTAGTATAGCGAGGCGTTTTACCGACGTCAACAAAAACCTGCAAACTTTTTTCAGCCTGCGATGTGCCTTCGTCAGCGAGCCGTGAATTCTACAAGCGAACGATATATTGTCAAGGATATTTCGAAATTAATTTTGGCTCAAAGCTGCCATCTTTATTTCCTGCACCACCGGCATATAAAAATGACAAAAGGACCTTACAAATCCCTAATCAATACGGTGTCATAACAATAATCGGATATAACTCACTAAGACGTTGATTTTGCTGTTTAAGTTTATACCCAGCGGAATTTCATCTGTTTTGACCGGCGCCGCAGCTCAACTTACTCTTGGTCCTTTAGTACAGACCAAGAAGATAACGTCGTGACGAACAGATCGAAACGAACTTCCCACAAAGTGAGAGTGGATTACAAGCACACCTCCTCACTCGTAGTGGCGAAGCCCGCAAAAGCTGTACAGCAAGATCAACCGGAAGCACCACGTGGCAACGGGCGTATCCGCGTGGCACTTGCTGTGTGCAGCACCGCACTGGTCGCGATCGCAGTGATGAAGCTTGGGTTTTCGAGCCAGAAAACACAGGCCCCTACGGCCGAAGCTGACACCCCGACACCAGCAATTCAACCATCAGCTGCGTTACCTGCCGTTCCCGTGCAAGCGGCAGTGCACGTAGCCAGTGCTGCCGAAGCAAATACTCCGGCGCCCCAATTTCTGTTCGCATCAGAACCCGCCATTCCGGTGGTTGCCACCATCGAAGAGGTGCCTTTCCTTGAGGTTGACCTGATTGATGATGGCATTCCGCTGGAAAGTAATGTGGTCATTGGCAATGCCGTCCCCTTCACAGCAGCAGCACCAGCACTCGCAAATGACTACTCACAGGAACCCTCTACCTTATTGCTGGAAGTAAAAAAGGGGGACACGCTTTCAGGCATGCTGGCAGCGCACGGACTGACTCAGGTTGAAATAGCTTCACTCACTAACCTTGAAGCAGTAAAGCGGCACATGACCAATCTGTTGCCGGGCCAGGAAATCAAAATGGAGCTCGATGGCAGTCGTCGATTCACAGGACTAACACGCCAGCTTGATCTTGAAAAAACACTTCATGTCACTCGTATTCAGGATAATCAGTTCAACGCCAATGTCGACGTGAAGCCTTTGGAAAAATCGCTGAAGATCGCAGAGCTGACACTGGAGTCTTCGTTGTTTCTCGATGGCGCCAAGGCCGGACTTTCAGAATCGGTCATTATGGAGTTGTATTCCATCTTTCAATGGACTGTCGATTTTAACCGTGAGGTGAGAGCCGGTGACAAGCTCCTGGTGCTGCACGAAGCCTACTTAAAAGACGGCGTACAGGTTAAGGACGGCAATATTCTCGCAGCGGAGTATCACTCCTCTAAAGAGGTATACAACGCCTATCGACATGTTGTGGCTGACAAACCCGGATACTACGACAATCAGGGCCGCAGTCTTGAAAAGCAGTTTTTGCGCAACCCGGTTAAAGCCCGCATTACCTCCAGATTCAATTTGAAGCGAAAGCACCCCATTCTGCATACCATCAGGGCACATAAAGGTGTCGACTACGGTGCCCCGACCGGCACGCTGGTAAGCAGCGCGGGCGCTGGACGGGTAATTTTCGCAGGCCCGAGAGGCTCCTACGGCAATACCGTCGAAATACAACATGGCCACAGATACACCACGCTGTACGCACACCTGCAGAAAATTCCCACTAACATCTCTAAAGGCACCCGTGTTAAGCAGGGACAGCTTATTGGCTACGTGGGGAAAACCGGACAGGCTACCGGCCCTCATCTGCATTATGAATTCAGAATCGACGGCATACATCGCGACCCGCAAAAAGTTAAGCTGGGCGGTTCTACTCCGCTGGGCAAAGACGAACTGATGGTGTTCAAACAAAGCATAGAGCCACTCAGAGCCAAGCTGGCAGCAGTACGCACCAACAGCGATACGCTGGCAATGCGCTAAAGGAATAACATAGCCACCCTGCCAGCCTTGTACACCCGATGACATCAGGCCTCTACATCGGCCTGATGTCAGGCACCAGCGTCGACAGTGTCGATGCTGCCCTGCTGCATATTGATTCACATGAATTTGAGCTACTAGGTACCGCATCAGTCCAATATGACGCGGACCTTAGACTCGCGCTGTTAGCACTCAAATCAACTCCGCATACCTCACTTGCTTCACTGGTCGAACTTGACCACAGAGTAGCGACCGCATTCGCCACCGCGGCGACCTGCGTTATGCAGCGATACAACGTATCCAGCGATGAAATAAGCGCCATCGGTTCACATGGGCAGACTATTTTTCATCTGCCTGACAGCCGCTTTGCCGGCACGCTGCAGATAGGTGACCCCAACCTCATTGCCGCCTTAACCCAGGTTGATGTCGTCGCTGATTTTCGACGCGCAGACATGGCTGCAGGCGGACAAGGCGCGCCATTGGCACCGGCATTCCATCAATTTGTCCTTGGCTCTACCGGAGACATCGTGCTGAATCTGGGCGGAATTGCGAATATCACCGTGTTGAATCAGGAGACCATCGGTTTCGACACCGGACCTGCTAACGCGATTCTGGATGAGTGCACTCAGCATTTTCAGTCAAAGGCGTTTGACGAACACGGCCTTTGGGCTAGAAGCGGTTCGGTAGATCAAAAACTCTTGCAGGCGATGCTGGCGGACCCTTATTTTGCGAAGGCACCACCTAAATCCACGGGCACCGATTATTTTAATCTGGCCTGGGCGATGGAACGTTGCGACAACCCGGACATTAGCTCGCAAGATCTGCAGCGAACCCTGCTGGAACTCACCGCAGTTACCGTCGCACGCGACATTGACCGGTTCGCGCGCTCAGCAAAAGTGCTGGTTTGTGGTGGCGGACTTAAAAACACATTCCTGATGGAGAGGCTCTCGGCAAGCTTGCCGGAAACCTCGATACAACCACTGGATAGCCGGGGGATAAATTCAGAAGCATGTGAGTGTTGCGCCTTCGCCTGGCTTGCCTACCGGTTTAAAAACAATTTGCCCGGTAACCTGCCGCAGGTTACCGGCGCAAGCCGAAGAGTAGTCCTGGGCGCAATGTACCCGGCACAGCAAGCCGATTGCGCCGGCGATTTTACACAGAAAAAGATGAACCACAGCCACAGGTAGTTGTTGCATTCGGGTTGCGAATGACAAACTGTGACCCTTCCAGACCTTCTGTGTAATCGATCTCTGCGCCGATGAGGTATTGGTAGCTCATCGGATCGATCAGCAGTTTTACCCCTTCTTTCTCAACTTCGGTGTCGCCGTCGTTGATGTCTTCATCAAAGGTAAAGCCATACTGAAACCCTGAGCAACCGCCTCCGGATATAAAAACCCGCAGTTTGAGATCGGGATTACCCTCTTCCTCAATAAGCCCTTTAACCTTCAATGCGGCAGACTCTGTAAATACCAGCGGATCGGGGAATGTTTCATCGGTAGCGCTCTCAGCTTCCAAACTCATTACGACACCTCAGTTAGTTCGTTATATTGTTATGTGGAAAATAATGCATTACCTGACAAATTCAATCAACTATTAATCAAACAGGAAAAATAGTTTTCTGCGGCCTGTGAATTATTGCTTTCTCGAAAGGTTTGAGAGCAAATGACCACCCGTTTAATCGGCAGACATCTGTAGTTACCTGAAAAGAAAGCCAAAACCAGCACTCAAAGCACAATATATAGTGGGCTACAGGATACAGTCGGCACATGCGTATGCCGCACCAACCGGATCACGCCGGGAATTTAAATTTCAGAATAACGCCAGCGTTTTGAAATTACTCAATGGAAAGAATTAGCCGAAAATGGCGGTCAGGATAGCTTTCTGACGTGTTAAAAAAAGCGTATTTCTATTTATATTCAAATGCTTAGTTAATATACATCACGTAGATTCGACATTTATATGTCAACGTAATAACATTTGGTTCCGTTGAAGCAACAAAGTTGCAGCGACGCAACACTGTTTGAGCGATTTGGGATTTGACATGAAACGACTACTAATTTTTTCGGCAACTGCCTTTGTAGTGAGCATATGCACGGTCGGCTTCACGGCAAAAATCAAGAACGTCGGCACGATCAAAATAGAAAACAACCCCGCTCACTTCGCCGTGAACAACTGCCACATCGGCAAGTTCTACGAAGAAGTCCACTTATACGCCGGCTCCGGGGTGCTTGCGGACGGGAAAAAATTTGAGATCTCGGCAGATGGAAGTGGCGGCTGGGTAGAAATGCACGTGGGTATGGATTCGGGCGCACCGGAAGCGTTTTACACCAGCACGCTATCCAACCCTGAAGAATCTATTACCGTGCAGTCCCGACAAGTCGTCATACGCGGCAACTTTGATGAGGCGATTTCGGACACCAGCGATATTCCTTTCGAACTGACTGCCTCCTGCGAGAGCTGATAGCACTCCACCTGCAGACGAGATCGCTTCTGATCTTTCGAAGCGATCAATAGTCACTGATCACACACCAAAAACACCAGCTACAACAGCCCATCAAAACACTGGTGCAAGTACACTTTTTATAAGCAGTGCCATACCGGCAGAACGTAACATGCACCATCAGATGGCGCTGGCTGCCTGCTGGCAGCACGCAGCGTTACCTGCCCACCAACACTGCAACCACACTAGCCGAACGCATGCTCACGCCCTGCATGGGACGTTATCTGCAGCCACACCTGACAAGCCTGTGAGCGGTTAATTTGAACCCGATCTGTAACCAGTAACATTGGTACTGCAGATGGTTGGCGTGTTCACCACTGCACTAAAGTTGCGATCGTCCATGTTTGCACAGACTCTACGCAACACTTATCGCCGTTATGAGGGTTATATTCAGTCGATTACTATGACTTTGTTACATCGAACGCAAAAGCGCTACACAAGGTCGGCAACCAACCCTGCAATAGCAGTTTCTGAACACGGCTTTTCGTAATAAGCATCAGCATTAACAGCAGTTAGCCAGTCACCCACCACTGAACGCGGTTTGGAACTGACAATCACCAATGCACTGCGTTTTAAACGGGGTTCTTTTCTGATGTAACTGCCGAGCTCGTAACCATCCATCAGCGGCATTTCAAGATCCAGAATAATGACTTCGGGCTGATGCGTTTCCAGGTATTCCATTGCTTCAAGGCCGTTTCTCGCCAGCACAATCCGATAACCGGCTGACTGCATCGCCCGACCAAATGCCGCTCGTATAGTCACCGAGTCGTCCACGATTAACACTGACGCTTGTTCGGTGGGTGATTGGTTTTGCACACGTGGCTTTTTATCCTGCGAGTCAATCAGCCGGTTCAAATCGAGACGGAACACAACCTGATTATGATCAACCACCCCGCACCCCAGAAAATGGCCATTGGTGCTCAGAAATCTGTCTTCATTAGTGAACTTAATGGTCTTACGACCAATGACCGCGTCTACATTTAAATCAAAAACACCTGCGTCCGCCCTGCAGCACAGCGTTGCACGCGAATCATTGTTATGAGCACCGGTTAAAGCACCAAGAGACAAACCTGTCTCTTCACGCTCTTTAACCTCAACTATTTTATCTACATCCACCGCAAAGAGACTTTCACCCTGCTGCACCACCATGACAGAAGCGGTGTCGTAGAGGAGCGGAATACGCAACGTAAAGACCGCACCGACTCCATGCTGTGTCGCAACAGATAACTCACCGCGCTGACGCATTGCCCACTCTTTGACAATGTCCAGCCCCACACCGCGTCCGGCATTCCTGTCCAGCGAGGCGGAAGTGGATACACCCTGCTCAACAATCGAACGCAGCAGTGTTTCATCGGTGCTTTGTGGATTGTACGCCGCACGCTGCATTGCAAAAGAACGCAGACGATCAAAATCAATGCCTGCACCGTTATCTTCAACCACCACATGCAAATGCTTGTCGACAACGGACAACGACACACTAATGGTAGCGGTCGCATCTTTCCCGGCGCTCTTTCGCTGCTTTGTGTCTTCTATACCGTGCACGGCCGCATTGATAATGAGCTGCTCCAGTGGCTTGTACAGGCTGTCAAACTGCTTGCGATCCAGCTCAAGGGTTGAGCCTTTAAAATCAAGCCGCAGAGGTTTGTTTCTGGACTCTGATAAATGCTGAATCAGCGCAGCTGCACGCAGCTCCAGGTGTTCAACTGACACAAGATCAGTTGTTGTCACCATAGACTGCAGCTCTTTTACTTCTATGAGTTGTTGCTCTTCGATGACTTCAAGCTGCTCAAGCGTACGCTGAAACTGCGATTGCAACTGCTGCAGATCCTGCAGGCTTTCGCTTACATTGAGGTTTAAGTATTGATTGGTTTGACTGTTACGGGACTTATCCAGCAAGTAGGTAGTACTTTGCAGCGTACTTTGCATATCAGATAACTGCGTGCGCAAAGATGCCTGCAATTCACGAGATTTCCAGAACTGGCCACTTAGACGACGCTGGCTTTTTTCAAGACGATCAAAGTACCTGGCTGAACCGAACGCAGGTGTTCGATCCACCGGATCTCTAACGACACTGTCTGCCGCCTCACTTTCAACAGAACCAGATAACAACGCCAGAGGGCCGGACGCTATCGAAGCAGACTCAGGATCCAGCGGTTGTGTTCCACTTAACTGCGTAATGATTTCGGAGCGATCCGGCAACGCCTCACCATTGCGCGCGCAATCGATATCTTCGAGGATCGCTTCCACCGCATCGGTGGCAAGTACAAAGAATTCTGCTTCCACTGCGTGCGTATCATTGCCGGCAATATGCGATTCAAGCCCATGGGCAATCTGCGCCACCTGCGACAAACCCACGGTATCTGCACTGCCTTTCAGGGTGTGCAGCAAGCGTTTTATATCGCCCTGTATTCTGCTGCCTCCCCGTGGTGCGGAACGCCAACGCTGAAACAATTCGAAGAGTCTTTGCGCGAGGTCTTCACCTTCTTCAACAAACACCTCCATCAGACCGGAAGCTTCAAATCCTCCACGCGTCTTGTGGGAGTCATCGACTGCGAGTTCTGTTATCCGCTGCGCGACGTCAGCGACCAGTTCGGGCATTGGCTGCTCATTAGCGACCGCATCCACCCCGATAGTGAGCGCTACAATTGCCTCTTGTATCAGCAACGTATCCGACTGACTCAGCAGACTGTTTGCCTGCTCAGCATTGTTAAGCACCTGGGACAGAGGTTCGATCAGCTTCAGTAGCGCTACATGCTCAGTCGATACAACCTGGTGCAGGTTTTCCAGCGCATCGGTGACTGTTTTGTCCGGCGCCAGATTGCCGGAACTGCCCAGTGCGGTATCAAGCGCCAGCTGAATCGTATCGATAAATCGGTTGCACTGATCACCGAATTCCAGATTCGACAACGCTTCACCCGCTTTTACTGCAGCGTCGGCACTTTTTACTGAAGCGCGATCTGCACTGCCACTTTCGATACCCGGCTTCTCGTCCTCCGCCAGAAGCGCGCGGTTCTCACTGGCAAGTGCTGCAAAGTTTACCGGCGACTCCACGCGTACTACTGCACCGTTGAGCTGTTTCACTGACTCATGAATTTCGTTACGGGCTTCTTCGGTCGGCTGACGGGTATGTACGAGTGACAAATACTGATGTACCGACAACGCCACGCGCTGAAGTGATTCCAATGATGTTTTGCCGTCAGACAGGTGCGCTTTAACTCGCTCAAACTGTTGTGTTAAGAACGTATCGCGTTGAAACGTTGACAATGAAGCAACATCTGCCAGCGCGACCACCAACCACTCCCGATTGACCGGCTCCGCTGCTTTATCGTGCAGCGGCTCAAGCATCGAGATCATTTCTGCAACCACATGGGCATCGAGCTCTCGCTCGTCTGAGTCGGGCAAGAGACCTGCCTCAGCAGCCCCGCCCGACCTGTACTTCTCAGTCGTAGATGACTCTATGCGTATCAACGCCGTCACACACTGTTCTAAATCATTCAGTGAACCACTGCCTCTCTGGTAATTCCGCAATCCCTCTGCGGCGCGATCGAGCTCACTGACCTGCTGATGGTTAAGCAGCACAGCACCGGCATCCCGAATATCCCGCAGGGCAGCTATCAGAGGATCCACCTTGTTTTGAGCGGTATCCGGTGCTGCATCTATATCGAGTTTGAGACGTGCAATTTTGCGCAGGAAAGCGCTCACACCAGCGCCCAGCATGCCATTTTCATCTGCCACCGGTTTATCAGCGACAGCCTGTAGACTGCGATGCGCATGAAAGAGCACTTCGAGACGATCAAACACAGGATCTACCGGCTCAACGCAGGCGATATACGACAACATGTTGCACAGTGCTTTCTCAACAAGCGCGATGCCGTCAGGATCCAGAATAACTGAATCGGCATCCCTCACATACTGCTGCACCACCAGCTCGATCTGCCGAAATACATGACGGTGCGCTGCAGATGTGCTCAGCTGCAACCGGGTAACATTGCCTATGTAGCAGGCACAGGTAAGC
>JAHDHK010000246.1 GCA_020631335.1 Chromatiales bacterium | reverse complement strand
ATCAATGGAAGACCTCCCTGTCCGGACGACCCGGGGTCACATCACGCCGAACTCCTCGGAGCGTGCCTGCCTGAGTAAATCATATAATCCATTCAGTACATCACTGCGATAGATCACCCCAATCACCTCGGTGTTTTCTTCACCGACTCGGGTCACCGGTGCGTAATGTGTGTCGAGCTCATTAAGCTTTTGCAGCGCGGCTAGAAGACTACTGCTTGTGGGCACAGCATGATTGGCATTGTTTATTGCCTCGCTGCAGATTAATTCCCTGCCAGAGTCTGCAGCAGCGGCAAAGACATCGTCAGTCGACAGGCTGCCCAAAAATTGCCCTTGCTCATTAACTACTATTGCAACGTAATGCTTTACCGCAAACATCGCTGCTTCTACCTCTTGCAGCGTGGCGTCCGGTGAGGTTTCGATATAGCTCGATGAAATCAGATTATCAATCGTTCGGGTTCGCAACAGACTTTGATCTCTGCCGGTATTCAGGTTGATTCCACGTTTATGCAACTGCCACCTGAAAAACGAATTATAGGGCATTAGCTGCATGGTAGTGCTTGCCACCGCTGCAGAAAGCATGACTGCTATAACCAGGTCGTAGTCGATGGTCAGTTCAAATACGATCAGCAGCGTGGATATCGGCGCACCAAGCATGGCCGACGCAACAGCCGCCATACCCACCACAGAGTACACTCCGGTCGATGAATGCAGCTCAAGACCGGCAAAACTGAAAGCCCACCAGAAAGCCCCCCCCAGCATTGCCCCGATAAATAGTGCTGGACTGAAAACACCGCCGGCAAACCCGCTTCCGAGCGCAAGGGCGGCACACAGTGTTTTCGCCGCAAGCAAGCCGATCAGCATTGCCATATCGAGTTCTTCGTTGAGTGCTAGCGAGGTTCCCTCATAACCAACCCCCAGTATCAAAGGATAAGTTAACGCCGCAATCCCAATGACCGCACCTGCAATCGATGGCCGGAACCAGAAAGGTATTCCCGATTTCTGCCACACATGCTGGGTACCGATAACCATAAAGATAAATAGCTGTACTAACACCGCCGCAGTCACCCCGAGTAATGCGAAAGGCAACAGCTCCCATAGCGAACCAATGGCAACATCAGGCAGTGAGAATTCCGATCCGCTGCCATACATCGAATGCCGAACTATTACCGCACCCATTGCAGCCACAACCACTGGTGCAAACACACGAAGCGCGTAATAACCGACAATGACTTCAAGCGCGAATATCACACCGGCTATCGGCGTATTAAAAGACGCAGTCACCGCGGCTGCGGCTGCGCAGCCAAGCAATGAAATAGACTGAGTTCTGTCCAGCCCCAGTTTTTCCGCAAGCCACGCTGTCATCGAAGCACCAATATGAACAGCCGGCCCTTCCCGTCCAAGCGGCGCTCCTGCTCCGAGTGACACCAGCGTTGCCAGACCGACAATTCCACCGGACCGCACATCCATTTTTCCAGCCCGCATTGCACTGGCTTCCATGACGTCGGCAATTCCGTGGAATCGGTTTTCCGGCATATAGCGAAGGATCAGACCAATAACCAATCCTCCAAGAATGAGTGCCAGCACAATGGTCCAGTCAGATTTATTCGCCAGCCAGTGGATACGATCAACTTCACCAGCCCTGGCAAAGAGAAGGTCCTGCAGAGTTAGAATGCCTTCGATCAGGACAACGGTAACTACACCGACAATCAAGCCGGTCAGGAGCGCAAGCAGGAAGAATCCGAAGCGCTGTTGAAACAGCCACTTCATCGCTGAAATGTATACAGCTTTGCCGACTCAACGCGCTTGTGGTGCACGTCTTTGTATAGAAACCCGGCTAACACTGCAAAGACAGCTACTATGCTCAGGCTCATCGTTGTTTCAGTAAATCTCTGATCTCAGCCAGCAATACTGTCTGCGGGTCTGCCGGCTTTTTGTCTTCCTGTTGATTCCTCGCTTTATTGATTAGCTTTACCACCATAAAAATGGCTGCTGAAATAATCAAAAAACTGATCAGTGTATTGATAAAGCTGCCGTAATTCAGCGTTACCGCACCTGCTGATCTGGCAGCTTCAAGTGAGGAATACGGTGCCTGGGAGGCGCCTTCTTTGAGCACAAAAAAGAGATTACTGAAATCGACACCACCTAACAGGAGGCCGATTGGAGGCATCAGGATATCTTCAACCAGGCTGGCGACGATTGTGCCGAACGCCGCACCAATCACAATGCCGACCGCCATATCAACAACATTGCCGCCCAGCGCGAATTTTTTAAACTCTTCAAACATAGCCGCTTTCCAGGTTACGAAAGGCTATGAGACTACAAATGACTGAATAATCCGATGACAGCTATGTAAATTTAATCAAAAGGAAGCCACAAACGACGCTGTGGCCTCCTCAACGCAACTACTACATCAGTTAGCCGGGGCTACAACACCTGCAGAGGCATTGTCACTCGTGGTAACCGGTGTTTTTACCGGAGTTGCAGCAGGTGTGGCACTGGCAGCACTGTTTACCTCGTTTTTAAATGAGATCAATGCACTGTTTCTCTCAACCAGTTTGAAACCAATCCCTTTAACCTTTACCAGATCATCCGCATTGCGAAAATCTCCATGGAGCTCACGGTACTCAATTATCGCTTTCGCTTTTGATGCACCGATACCATTAAGATTTTCTGCAATCGTAACCGCGTCCGCCGTGTTTATGTTCACGAGTTGCGCGGCAGTTACAAATGGAGCAAGAAAGGAGATGACTACAACCACAAGATACTGCTTGATATTTTTCAACATAATTACCTCATATTTCTACTACAGACTTCATTGGAATACTTCTTAAACTCAACTGCTAATACTTCTACAACAGACTTCACAAATATTGCTACTTCTTACTGCTGAACTTCTGCCGAACAACGACAACGATACTTCAACATCAGTATCTCCTCGACGTGATCGACCACACAAGATTTACATAACCACGCACATACAAGCTTGAACTGATTCACATAACATTCAAAACGAAAGTTGGATTTTATCCGTCAAGCGTTCCAAAAGTGCATGGCCCACATAATGTCTGCTTCAATAATTCCTTGCCAAACAACAACCTGAAAACAAACTTACTCTCCAGCAAACCCAGAAACAGTATAAAGCGAATCACATCCGATACTGTATCAAGCAGAGAATGATTCGCATCTTCACAATACTGATTAATCGGCTTCAGCCAGAGCAACAACGTACACCTATGCTTTTCTAGTGGCTGTTTCCTCATCGGATTCTATTTCCAGGATGGGTAACTTGATGGATATGGTGGTTCCAACATTCTCCTCACTGCGAGCTTCAACCTGCCCACCGTGTTCACGTACAACGGTGGCTACCAGCGCCAGACCCAGGCCAGTTCCCTTAAACTGCTTTTGTACATTCGGATCACGATGAAATCGCTCAAACAACTTTCCGATTCGATCAGCAGGGATTCCTATACCTTCATCGGTCACCTCGGTTATGATCCAGGAATTCCCGTCAATGGAAGTCTCTATGGTGACATTGGTGCCTTCAGAGGAATACTTGATCGCATTACCGACAACATTGACGAACGCTCTTTCTAAAAGACTGGAATCAGCAGACACCCAGACATCAGGTTCTATATCGTTAGCCGTCAGAACAATATTTTTCTGCCTGGCCTGTGGCAATAACTGATCAATGGTACTTTCAATTATATTTTCAAAAAACACCGGTTGAAGCTGGTCAACTTCCAGGTGTTCCGCCCGGGTTAGCCCCAGTAAATCATCAATCATTTTGAGCGTTTTGTTAATATTCGACTCTACCTGCAGGAATGACGATGCATCATCGGTCTCACCTAGTTGCTCGCGCTCCTGAGAAACCAGATACAGTGACGAGATCAACGGTGAGCGTAAATCGTGAGATAGGTATTCTATCAACTGGCCACGCAACCGTTCAGCACGCCGGATGTCACTAAGATCAACTGCACTGGCAACAATTAATCGATCGGTTAAGTTTTCTCCTAACACGTTGAAGTCGATCACGAGCTCACGATCGCCGCGAACATGGTTTATCTGCCAGTTTTTGCCTTCTTTTAGAATCGAGTCAAACGGTTCTCTATCCAATAGGTCGGGATCTTTCCCCAGCGCGATAAAAAACTCGTAAACTGTTTTGTTCTCAAGAGGCTCATTCCCAAACATTTCGTGCGCCAGTTCATTACAGCGCATCATTTCCCCAACGGCATTCCATACGATGAGCCCGGTCGGGCTACCCGCAAAAATATTGTCGCTTAACACTTTCAGCTGAAGGATATGCTGGTTCTGTTTGCTTAACCGGTCTGCATCTGCCTGTAGACTTTCAATAGTTCCACCGGTATCAGGCAAACGAATTTTAGACTGCACACGTGACGCACTATCGACAAAGTCTGCAAACTTGAGGTTCATTGGTTCGATATCAAAAGCAAAACCGACCACCAGGGATTGTTCGGAGACGAATCTCTTAACCCATAAGCCGTCTTTCACTATCCACTCAGTATTGGTTATTTTGGAGCAATCACTCACCGTGCCTTTGTGGCTGGAATAAAATGTACCTTCCGATTCCAGAAACCATTCTTTCAGATTCAGATGTCGCTCAGCGCTTTGAAACAAATTTACCAGCGGCTGGGTGGCACTCAGGCCCAGATCATCATCATATAAAGCGAGCTTGTTGGTTTCCGATCGCAGGAAACGGGTAGCAAATTCAAGCCGGTGCCAGCTCCATAACGGAAATGCCAATAGAATCGGAATGGCAGCCAGCAACGGAGCAAACCAGATATTTGCAAAACGATAAAGCAGCAAACTCGTCAACACCGGCACCAACGCAAGAATAATAGTGGCGAGCAATCCCCAGCGAGGTCGAAGCCTTGAGTAGATCATTAACAGCAACGCTATAAGTACCGCGACCAGGGCAAACGCCACCCAGACACCCGCCTGCCCGATCAGCGTACCCGATTGCAGTGCACTGTAAATATTGGCATGTACTTCTACTCCGGGTAGTGGCTGATCGACGCCCAGGATTGGCGTGGGAACGGCATCACCAAGGCCGGTCGCAGTCAGCCCCAACAACACGACACTGTTTTTAAACACATCAGGATCAAAGTTTCCCGTGAGTACATCGTAGGCAGGTACAGTGTTAAATGTGCTCTTCGGTCCATGAAATGGAATCATCACCTCATAGTCACCCACCCATCTGGTCGCACGGTCTGTATGCACGGTGCGCACCCCTGGCAACTCGTCAGGCGCAGTGCCCAGACTTTGCATTGCAGCGAGAGACAATAGCGGCCAGTGCGGATTCTTAAAACCCGCTTTCAGATAGACCCTTCTCACGATGCCATCAGAGTCGATCGGGAGAAAAATATGGCCTAATTGTCGAGATGCCTCCAACACGACAGGAATGGGCAGTTTTTCACCACCACTGATATCAAGCCCCTTACCCTCGGTATGAATCGGCAGCACCACTCTGCCGGATTTTTCTATTTTGGCTGCCAGATACGTATCTGAAGCGGGATCTTCCTTGTTTGGCTCGGAATAAAGAATATCTATTAATATGATACTGGCGCCGGCATCAGAAAGATTTTCAATAATTGTCGCCTGATCTCTTCGTGACCAGGGCCAACGGCCGTTTTCTTCAACGCTGTAAGAGTCAATGCCGACAATGACCAGATTGTCCGGAGCGGGAGACTGATGCAGCCTGACCCAACTATCATAAATGAGTCTGTCCATTTTCTGGGTAACCTCACCACGGTGCAGCAACATGGTGAGCAGAGCAAAAAACAGATAGAACCCGATAAGCGTCCAATAGCCAAAACGACCTCGACGCATTGCCTGGGCATCAGGTGAAGACATTATTCATTAAAGCCCATATTTTGTACGAGGTCAGGCCGGCATGCGTACGAGACAGCACCACAGAACGGTCGGTGGGCACACAGACAACCTGACTTTGCGATCAGCGGGTGTGATTCAACATCGTATTGAATCACACCGCTATATTCTTCTACTGCGAGCTTCTTTTAAATTCGTAGATATTTCCATAGGGCGAAACAGCAGATGAACCCAGCACTGCTCGAGAGATGATGTATATATCACCCTCGCTCTCAACCTCAAGTTCCAGTGTCTTACCGGCATCAAGATCATAGGCGTCATAGCGAAGCAATTGACTTAGTTCATCCACAGGTTCAAGCGCATCACCAATGTGGATCTCGGAGGTTACCTCTCCTGAATTCACAATGATCAACTGATTATCGCTCAGTTCTATTTCAAGCTCAGGCGCAGATGCGTTTTCGTCGATATCGACCTGATCTATGCGCTGCACCGCGCGAAAGCCTTTTAATCCGTTCTCATCAAGTGCTCTAGTGGCAAGGTAAAACTGTTGCGGTTCACTGAGCATGTTAATGAAAGTACTGTCAGTACTGCCGCTGACAATAACGTCACTCAATGATTCGTTCTCAGCAATGACGTATTTATAGCTACGTGCATTATCGATAGGCGTCCACGTCACATAATCCTCGGCACTGAATCGAACATGCTCACTGTACTCGGGTTGCTTAAGAAGGTCGTAGATCGTAGTGACGGATCTGCCTTCCCCCGCAAGGGTGCCTTTTCCCATCGGCAAGTCGGCCACAAGGCCACCGCTGGCGGTCACCCTGACAGCGCCTTCTGTGACACCGAGTACACTGCCATCGAGCACGTCAACATCGAATCGAGTCCCTCGCACGGCAGCAGAAGCATAAGGTGTTTCAATACTATAGAGCGGTGGTTTTTTGAATCCGATATTGCGTATATCGAAATTCATCTGCCCCTCATCTGCCGACAAATTAACCACGCAGGACTTTTCAGTATCGAAGCAGTCAAATTCAACGATCTGAATCCGACTGTCAGGCTGAACATTGATTAAAGATTCACCGGCAAAAGATAAGCTGACAAAACCATCTTCACCGGTGGTTATTACATCACCAAGAAAGACTCGCGCGCCCTTATCAACCGGAACTCCAGCCTCACTACCGAGCCTGGTCAACTGAGCTCGCCCCTTGGAAAACACCACTCTGGCGAAGTTTCTTTGCTGCACCAGCTCACCGGGAAACACAATCACCTGCCCGGGCTTCAGTGCGTTCGGACTTGAAATCTGATTGGCTTGCGCAACTTCCTCCCAGAACTCGGCAGCCCCCATTACCTGTTTAACAATAGTGGTCAGATTGTCGCCTGTTTTAACGACCACTTTGATGTCTTGTGCGATCGATTTGATTTCAGCAGCAGCAACCACTGTGGCACTGAGCATAAGCATCAGCGCACCCGCGATTCCTGACAACGCTAGTTTCTGGCTTTTTCTCATTATTTTTCTCCAGCGAATCTAAAATTACCCTGGTTTTAACGCGTATGAGCCCGAGACTTCAACAACCACTACCAGTGCTTCGAATGAATACTTCAACCGGAAATTGATCCTGGACGCACAAAGACTGCTGACTACGAGGTCAATGTACGCTCTTCTAATCGATATCCGTGCTGGTATATGCTAGTGAGTTTCCACTTGTCCGTGGCTGAAAGTTTCAATTTTTTACGTAACCGGCTTGCATGCGTATCAACGGTTCTGGTATTCAACTCGGCAGATGTTCCCCATACAGAGGTTAACAAATGCTGTCTCGACAACACTCTGCCGCGATTTCGAAACAAAAATAACGCAAGATCGTACTCTTTTTCAGTCAAACGCACGACTTCGTCGTCGATACTGACCTGCCGATTACTGGTATCAAAGACATAGGGATCGTATTCCAATACTTCGGTCTCAGGCTGCGCGCGACGCGCAAGCGCTCCGATTCTCGCCAGCAATTCAAATTGCCGCACCGGCTTAACCAGATAATCATCAGCACCCTTTTCAAGCGCAGAGACGATGTCTGCTTCGGCCTGTCGGGCGGTGATAAATATCACCGGCACATCGCTGACCAGACTTTGCCTGAGCCAGGTCAGAATTTCGATTCCGGTGCCATCCGGCAGATTCCAGTCCAGCGTCACTACGTCATAACTGGTTTTGCGGAATGCTCGCTGGAAGGCCTCTGATTCGTAAAACACCTCGCACTGGTGACCACGCTCCTTGATCCAACCGCTTGCACGGTTGGCCTGATCAACATCATCTTCCAGCATACCAATGCGAAGTATCTGTGTGTCTGCCAATTGAGTGCCTCCTCAATAGAAAACCGGCTCAGGCCGGTTCCGGGCTCGGATTAAAATAATGTCTCCCGGCACGAATCGACGTAATCTGCCGGAGCAACTGCTCATAATCGCTATCGTTGGCCGCGAAATCAATCTCGCTGGCGTTAACAATTAATAAAGGTGTATCTGTATAACTGTGAAAAAGTTCCGTGTAAGCGCGCTGCAGCTGCTCAATATAGTTGCTTGAAATGGCCTGCTCCGACTGCTTACCGCGCTTTTCTATTCGCTCATACAACACCTCAAGGGGGGCCTGAAGATACACGACGAGGTCAGGCACCACGAGATCGAAAGCCAGTTCAGAAGCTATTGAGCTGTAGAGCTCAAATTTTTTGTCATCCAGCGTCATTCCGGCAAACAGACGGTCCTTGGCAAACAAAAAGTCTGAAACCCAGAGACCTCCATCAGGCAGGCTCCCGGCCATATGCCGC
>JAHDHK010000245.1 GCA_020631335.1 Chromatiales bacterium | reverse complement strand
GGAACGTTGTGGCTCTGTAAATCTCCAGCACAGTATGGCAGTGATAACTGCGGCGGTAAGTGCCATGGCATAGGCGTATTTGAGGCTGAATGTGCCGAGAATACCGCCCAGGATGACCGATAGTGCCAGTGATGTCATGCCGTATTGTTGAGCGCGGGATTCGTGTGATTCGTATTCTTCCTGCCGCTTGAGCTCTACTAATGAATCGTACAACAATGAGTTGTCAGAGCCTGATTGAAAAGCGACTGCGCCGGCAAGTAGTATTTGACCCAAAGCAAACCATGAAAAGCTGCCCGCAAAAAAGAAGACGGCATAAGAGGCTGTAGCGAAGGTTGCAGCCAGTAACAACGTGGCTCTGCGCCCGAGTCGATCAGAAATATAGCCCGAAGGTACTTCGAATATGACTACCGCAAGATAATAAATAGCACCTAGTTCGATTGCTCTATTCAGGCTTACCGTAGCGCTGAAGTACAGAAAAAATACGGGCATCCACGGCAGGAAGCTGGCTGAAGCCTGATACCACGGATATATCTTTACGTTATTCTCGGTGGACAAATACTCTCCTTTCTGACCTGGCTTAGGCGGGTGTCGTCATGGTACTGAACAGGTTGATCAATCGACACTGAAATGCCGGTAACGAAGGTGCCGCTGTTAGTGTTTCATGCGTATTGATGTGTGACCTGAGCGATTGGCCCTGTACACAAATATTGAGTCGCCGGGCAATTGTATTCACTGTAGATCAGGCCATACGGGGGCATGTGTTCCGGGTGGTACCGACGGTCTGTTGTAGTGATTGGGTAAATCGTTGAAAACACCGGCGTGCGGCAGTGCCATGAGCTGCCCGTATTGACTGCTGTAGGGTTGCAGGTATTTATCCGGTTCAGGCATCCTGCAGGATAAATGTTCTGTGCTCTGCCCGAGCATTTTTACCCATAATGCAGTTCGTGCGAGTGATAACTCCACATGATAGCTCCCGCCCTCGGTAAGTTGTCTATACAGCGCGGCCTGCGCACCGAATGCCATCAAAAAGCCAGTCGCGTAATCCATAATCTGAACCGGTAGTGCTCTGGGTTGTTGCTGTTGATAAGCATTGGCTTCAGCGACATTGAATCCGGTGGCGGTTTGCACCAGTGAATCAAATCCACGCTTTTCGCTCCATGGACCACTGTTGCCATAAGCGCTGAGACTGACCGCGATCAGTCCCGGGTATTGATGGCATAGTGTTTCTGCGTCTATCCCAAGTGCACTTAAAGCCCCCGGTCTGTAGCCTTGCACAAAAATGTGGGCATGCGTCAGCAACTGATGTAAGGCATCAATGCCGTCACTCGCGGTGAGATCAATATGGGTGGACAGCTTGCCTCGACTGGTCTCAATGATAGACTCGATGTTGGGTAGCTTAGGGGAATTGACCAGCATAACATCGGCCCCGTAGGCTGCCAGCACTCGCCCGCAAACCGGGCCTGCAAGTATGCGGGTTAAATCGAGACATCGAACGGTACTCAATGCGCCTTTGTCAGCATTAAACGGAGGCAGTTTACGTGCGGGAGCATCGTTGATTCTTTTTATACTGATGAGCGGCTGTGCTTCGATTGCTGCTGCCTGTTGAACATCATTCCATTGCTCGAATGAGCGTAAAGTCGCGCATGCACCGCCATTGCCGGTGATTAAGTTATCCAGCTCGTCTGATGTGAATTCCCGGACGCGTTTTTCCACCGTCCCCCGCTCGGCGGATTCATTGAGACCAAGAATCTGCAGAAATCGATCTCGATGGTGATCAAAATTGGCATGAACACGAATGTATCCATCTGCGGTGCGATACATGCCCGAGAAGTCGGCCCACATCGGTGGAGCAACGCCATCAATAGTGAAATGACTGCTGCACTCAAGTGCTGCATTGAGGCTGTCTACACTGACCTGATAGTCACGATCGTTTCTGAGTCCGGCAATCAGACATGCGGCGCTTGCCGAAGCGGCTATAGTTGATTGTGCTGCGGTTGTGACTCTGAACGATGAGGGTAGCACTTCCTGTTCGCCGGTTAGCGATGTATGCTGAAGTTGGTGGTCGGGCAGTCGGGTTTGCGACCAGAGTGATTCAAGCACCTGCCTGCTGGTGATGTCTGCAGTATCCATGTGCAGCAGTCTACTGCAAAGGTAGCCATTGAGTGTTGAATGGCTTTGTGTTAGGCACGCAGTCTGCGCAGGCCAATTAAAGGATCATACTTAGTCCATAATGCCCGGGCAACGCTAATTATCCAGTGTATATTGGATGATACTACCGTCTTTACCCTTGAACTGAAGTTGAATCCATCGCCCGTTGGCGTCGTACCAGGTGTCTGCCTGTATGTCGCCTGTATATCTGTACCGGTTAGCGGTAAGTCCGTTAACCTGCGCCTGCTGTTTGATCAGTTCAATGTTTACCTTGCTGGCTTTGCCTGTCAGCGTGTTGAATACCGTGCCGGTGTTTACCACATCCGGGTTCCAATGGTTTGATGAAAACAGAATCCGTTCGACAGTTTCCTTTCCATTCATCGTGGTGAGTGTCGAGGTGTTGTCATTGCTCTCGAGCATTACCGTTGTTTTCTTATCATTCTCAATGACTTCACTGCTGACCGATTGCAGTTGGCCGTTCTGCCATATCTCTGTAGCCTGGTAGTTGAAGCGAAATACCGGTACTTTGAAAACAGTCACTTTGATATTCGACACCACCTTGACGGTCAGTTGGCTGCCATCGCGTTCAAAAGTCAGCCGATGAGTGCCGATTTTTTTACCTTTACGCGTGATAGTGTAAGAGGTGGTCGTTGCATAGGCAGCTGCGATATCTTCATCTGAGGCGAGCGCTGCTTTAGTACCGAATCCTGCAGTCTGGACCGTCAGTAAAGCGATGAGTGCGAGCGCGTTTAAAAATTTGCGTAGCATGAAAAACAAGGACCGTTTGGGGTAGCCATTAATCTGGGCTGAGTGCAGCCTGTACCGTAGCGTGATAGTTTTTTTAAAGTCGTCACTGCTACGTTATCCGTTAATAGTGTAACGCGCAAACTTAACCTCCAGTGAACGGGCCTGTCACGATTTCGGCTGTGTCGCTTCAGTACGCCGTGCGGGTAAGCTGCCGGCCTGGCAGGGTTCGAGGCCGGGCGCTTTCAGGTTTTTCAGGTCTGGATGCTTTGCATATTGGCACGCACTACGGCCTTTGCCAGTTGGATAACAGGCAAATCAAGCAACTCGGGTGAGTGTCGACCCAGGTGCTCGCACCATTCTGCAAGTATTTCATTGCCTGTGTCACGGTTCCGGTCGCTACGGTTACTCTGGCGATGCGCGGCTACGTATACGTTCGCTAGTCTTTGTAACTCTCTACTGGGCTCTTTGCTTTTAACAACGCTGCTTTTCACGGGACTGTGGTCCTCAAAACATGTCGATACGGTCAATACGCAGCTAGGACAGATACCGATCAATATTGTTCCGTACCTGATCAGGAGTCAGTAACCCTCTGGTGGTGTGTCTGTGATTACCATCCGCGTCAAAGAACAATAAAGTCACGTGGGGTACTTCATATTGGTTCTGCAGTGCTTTCCCCTCAGCAGTGGTAATGTCTGCCAGGCGATAGTGGATCTCAGGTGACGATTTCATTGCGGTCGTTACTGCAGACTTCAGTCTCCGGCAGGTAGGGCATGAAGGGTCGTGAATCTGCACCACCACCGGCTGGCCCTGGCCGATTACGGTCAGATCATGAAGAGTGCGCTGGTTTTTATCGTAGGCGTGCAGCGTGGTCACACCGACACCGGTGATGCCTGCGCCCACGAGGAATTTCAACGCGGTACGTCTATTCAGACTGCCCATTATCGTCGGCTTCACCCGCGTGCGCGAAGCGATATTTTTCTGAACCGGCTTATTTGGTTTTTTTTGTGAGTTATCACCCGACAGTTTTGGCGTGTCTGTGGAGATTTTTTTTGCAGATCCTTTCGACTTGCGGGTGTGTTTTTTCTTGCTCATCTGATTGGCTGGTAGTGGACTTACCGGAAAAACGAACAAAATTTCGATTTGATTGCAATCAGGGCGAAGCTTATCGGGTGGTTTTTTCTTATATTTTGCCCGAAAACGGGTAAAATAGTGGTTGTAAAGGTATATCCGTCCGCATAATTAGCCATGTCCAGCCCGACACCTCCAAGTGAATTGCTCGAACATTTGTCACGACACTATGCGTTGGATTCCACCACGGCGGCCAGAATTGTGGCTGAGGTCGTGTGTTACTTCGACGAGCCGGTACACAGCTTTGTACAACGCCGTCATGCTGAATTGCAGCGTGAGGGAGTGGCTAACAAAGAAATTTTCAGTCGTTTGCAACAAGAGTTATCTACACGGTTGTTCTGCGGGCCGGAGCTTAGCGAAAGGCAGATTCGCAGGATTATTTACGGCTGACAGACGCCGGGAATAATCCCGCTGCGAATCCGGTGACACAAAGAGATTCGATACGCGAGCGAGGATAGTGGCGGTAACTCCGCATCGCGCAGTTGTCGTGTCGTCAACACAGCGTACGCACCGGCTTTTTCTTCACCTTCTCTGGTCGGTGACGTGAATTATCCGGTGTGTGTCTTAATCAACGTTAAACCCACAGGCGGAAATTATGTGTGGAATCATTGCCTACTCAGGTGCGCAACAGGCGTTGCCAATACTGCTTAACGGCCTGAAGCAACTGGAGTACCGGGGGTACGATTCAGCCGGTATTTGTATCAATCATCGCAAGCGACTGAAAATAGCCAGATCGGCCGGTAAACTCGCGGCGCTCGAAGGTATTTTGCCGGACGCCATGAAAGGGCAATGCGGGATTGGCCATACACGATGGGCAACACATGGTGCGCCCACCGAACAGAACGCGCATCCGCACACAGATGCTGCGGGCTCGCTGGCGCTGGTACACAACGGCATTATCGAAAATACCGATCAGTTGCGTGCGTTGCTGGTAGAGAAAGACATTGAGTTCCGCTCGGAAACGGATACCGAATTGCTCGCGCACCTGCTGTCGCTGCTAATGACGGAGCAACAGCTCAATCTGGTGGATGCTGTGCGGCAAATGGCGGCACAACTGGTCGGGACCTATGGCATTGCAGTCACCAGTGTTGCTGCTCCTGATGAAATAGTACTGGCCAGAAACGGCAGTCCGGTGATTATCGGTATTGGTGAAAACGAAATGCTGGCAGCCTCGGACAAGGCGGCGTTGTCCCGCTACACCAGAGACATAGTGCACCTGGATGATGGTGAGATCGCACTACTTACGCCACAGGGGTTTGAAGTCACCACGCTCGACGCCACTGTCAAAACAAAACCCACGACTAAACTGACCGGCCCGATCGAAAGCTATGAAAAAGACGGTCATCCGCACTTCCTGTACAAAGAAATTGTTGATCAGCCGGAAACGGTTTCACGCACCATAGGTGGCCGCCTGGATCATCAGTTCAACACCGCAAAACTCGGCGGTCTTAATCTGGAGCCACGTGAACTGCTAGGGGTGAAGCGAATAAAAATTCTGGGCTGTGGCTCGGCACTCTACGCGGGAATGGCCGGGGCGCAAATGATTGAAAGTCTGTCCAGAGTGCCTGCGGATGCTGAAGCTGCTGCTGAATTCCGCTACCGCAACCCGGTGATTGAGCGTGACACAATCTATATTGTGGTGAGTCAATCTGGCGAAACCTTCGACACGTTAGCTGCCACGCGCGAAATACAGCGCAAGGGTGGATTTGTACTCGGTATTGTAAACAGTGTGGGCAGCACGATTGCGCGCGAGGTGAACGGTGGTATCTATATGCACGCGGGGCCTGAAGTATCTGTCGCCTCGACCAAAGCTTATACATCAATGCTGATGGTGTTTAAATTGTTTGCGCTGATGCTCGGCCGAACCCGCGATATTTCTCCGCAGCGTGGTGCCGTGTTGCTTGAATCAATTCAGGGCATGCCGGATAAAATAAATGAAGTGCTGACACTGGAAAGTCGCATAGCAGAAATCGCAGGCCAGTATTGTGGGGTGCAAAGTGCTTTTTTTGTCGGGCGAACCACTGCCTGGCCGGTGGCGCTTGAAGGTGCGCAGAAGCTCAAGGAGATCTCATACATACATGCCGAAGCCTATCCAGCATCGGAGCTCAAACACGGCCCGCTGGCGCTGGTCACCGAACAAACTCCCTGCATAGTCATTGTGCCCGACGATGAGCTGCTGGCAAAGTCTATCGGTACCATCGAAGAAATTCGTGCTCGAAACGCGCCGGTTATTGTAATTACCGATGCGCAGGACCCGCGTATCAACACCCTTGCGACACACGTTATTAACACGCCGCCAACTGAAACGTTGTTGCAGGGGGTGGTCAGTGGTGTGGCGCTCCAGCTATTTGCCTATCACAGCGCGGTTGCGCTGGGTCGTGATGTCGATCAGCCGCGCAACCTGGCAAAGAGTGTCACTGTAGAATGAGTTTGATTTAGCTGTACTGATACACGTACCAGTGCTTTGGCGTGGTTTAAAGCCTGTGGAAATACCACCACCGCTCATGCTGCTATGGATATTTTTTTATACGTTCGAAGTACATCATCAAGCGTTTTGTATTGTTCAGGTCAATCAGTCATAAACTCGGACCCGATTGATGCTTGAGAGGCGGTGCGGCAGGCCCGGGTTGCCAGGGCCTGCCGCAGGCGTATCTGAAACCTAGTTTCTAAAGCCCGTTTCCATCGTAAAGTAAGCCGGGCTCAAGGCTGCCAGTGGCTCCTGTAGCTTGGCAATCTCTGATGCGGGCGCGTGTACTTCGAGTTTGTCCAGGCTGGCAATGGCCAGCGCCTGCTTCAGCAGGGCGTCAACATTTTCAAGATGCGCAAGGATTCCCTCCGCACTATAGTAACCTTCCCGGCAGTGGGCCTGATCACCGTTGAAACTGAAGCCGTAAAACGCACAGTCTTTTTCGGTTTTAGTGCGGGTTACCATTTGTTCCCCGAGTGCTTTGAACTCTTCGAGTTTGCCGCTTTGAACGGTAAAGTAAGGTACCAGCGTGCAAACGTTGTCTTCTAAAGCCATGAATATCCTCCTGTGGTTTGAACCCGCAATAATGCATGGTATTCAGACAGGATAAAAGGTTTTATCGCATGAGTGAATCGAGGTAAAAGCCAGCTTGGATACATGCACATGGCTGAAAATCACTACTTGCATGGGGTGCCGAACAGGCCCGGTTCGGTGAAGTCGGGCGGATAATCCCGGTAGAACGGCAATGTTATCGCGTCGGGGCAGTCGGCAGGCACTCTAAGACCTGTTTGAGCTGCAACAGGATAATATTCAATACCCTCTGGCGGCGAAAAAGCAAGGCTGTTGCTGTTGATCTGACTCATGGTGCGCGACCAGACCTCAAGTGCACCGCTACTGCCGGTGAGCGGGGTCGGCGTGTTGTCGTCATGACCGATCCATACCACAGCGGTGTAATCACCGCCGAAGCCGGCAAACCAGCTGTCACGCTGCTCATTCGAGGTGCCGGATTTTCCTGCCACTGCCAGGTTTTCCGGCAAATAACGGTAAGCCCTGCGACCGGTGCCCTCGCGCATTACATTTTGCAACGCATAATTAAGCAGGTGCATCGGTTTTGCGTTGATCAGCTGATTGCCCCGTAGCGGATACCGGTTCAACAGATTGCCGTCGCTTGCCTGAATCTCCCGGATGGTTCTCAGTGGTGTCGCGAAACCACCGCTGGCGAATGTTTGATAAATCTCTGCCACATTCACCACATTCATATCAATTGCCCCTAGCAGCAATGATGGCAGGGGGGCGATGTTTTCGCGGCCGCTGAGTTGTTGTAGTGTTTCGACGACCTGCTCAACCCCCAGTTCCAGTCCGGTATTGACAGCGGCCATGTTAAAAGAGCGGGTCAGTGCTTCGAGTAATGTGACGTCACCATGTGCAAAACCACTGAAGTTATTCGGCGCCCATATGCTGCCGTCATCAAGTTCAAGAAACACCGGTTCATCTTTGATAACCGACAACAGATTAAACTGTTCAGGTTGTTGTAGTGCGCTCAGATAGATAAGCGGTTTAATCAAAGAGCCCACCGGGCGCATGGCATCGGTGGCGCGGTTGAAGCCCGCAAACCTCGCCTGCTTCCCGCCAAGTATGGCAACGACTTCACCGGTGCCGGTGTCGGTGACAATTGCCGCGACCTCTAGCTTCTCTGTTTGCTCCGGTGTCAGAGATTGTTCCTGCGCAATTTGAATCAACGCAAGATCGACCGAGCGCTCCAGTGCCTGCTGTATCAGCGGGTCGAAGTTAGTAAATATATTCAGACCGTTTTTGTGCAGATCGTCGGTGGAGTAGTCACGAACCAGTTGCTCACGGACTAAATCGAGATACGCGGGTTGCTGCGAGGGATCTTTGCGTTTAGATAATCCCAGTGGCTTTTGCGTCCATTGTTCAAGATCATCAATCACGCCGGCGTCGTCCATAATCCTAAGCACCAGATTCCGACGTTCGATTGCGCGCTGTGGATGTCGCAGCGGGTTGTAATAACTGGGGCCTTTTAACAGCCCGACCAGCAGTGCATATTCATGTGGCTGCAGTGTGTCTACCGGTTTGTCGAAAAAATAGTAGCTTGCAAGCCCGAACCCGTGAATTGCGCGACTGCGGTCCTGCGCGAATAAAACCTCGTTAACAAATGCCTGCAGTAT
>JAHDHK010000244.1 GCA_020631335.1 Chromatiales bacterium | reverse complement strand
CAGGCAACAACTGGCACCATTAAGAAAAGAAGTCACTACTCTCGAGCGACAACTCGACCGACTTAACGGCAAAAAGCAGGAAGTCGAAACACAACTCGCCGATGAATCATTGTATGAAGAGAGCAATAAAGACAAACTGAAAGACCTGCTATGGCAACAGGCAGAGCTATCAAAATCCATAGACCAGACTGAAGAAGAGTGGATGGAAAAGGCAGAAGCGCTGGAACAGGCTAAAGACGCTGCCGGTTAAGCGGTTCAGCCTGTAACAGCATCCGCAGAAAAGCCGGGCCGGTTTAGCCAAAGGCTTTGGACAGCCGTCTGGTGGTAATAAAGTAAGCAGATCAGCCTTTCAGCGCTTTAACGATTGAAGATTCGTAACCGTCTTTTTTGTCATCGGTAAACCCTTCGTGTTTACTGATCACTCTGCCATCACGACCAATGAGCACACTGGTCGGCATACCTTTAACCTTGAACAAGTCTGCAACTTTGCCTTTGTCATCAAAGCCGATCGTAAAGTTAGCAGCCATTTCCTCGGCAAACTCACGAGCCAGGTCATGATCCGTATCCAGTGACAGCGCTATGATCTTGAAGCCCTCATCCGCGTATTTGTTTTGCATTTGTGCCATCCACGGAAACGAGTCACGGCACGGCCCGCACCAGGTTGCCCAGAAATCAACATACACAACGTCACCACGATGATCTTCAACAGAGAATTCCTCACCATCGGCGTTCACGGTAAAAACCACCGGTGGCTCTTTCGGTTCCTCCGGACTGCACCCCACGACCGTAGCTGCGAGTATTCCGCTGATCAATAAACGTCTGGAACGGTTTATCATGCTTTGTGTGTCTCAACCATTTGTGTCGCAGGCATTGAATTCATTAGTCTTTACATAGAGTGTGGTGATTGGCGCTGTCAAATCCAAGATTGCCATACCTTACCAAATATCCGGCAATGCCATGCGTTCCTCCCTGGATCTATGCGCCGCAAAACAACAGGGCACTCATCGACACCTTCGACCGCCACTGCCAACCATGGTTCAGCAGTTTTTCTAATTGCAACACAGTTCCGCGCTATAATCTTTGTTTCCCTCGCCCGGCCATCTTTTGAGCTCTCTTGCCGCAGCATTTGTAAAACTCCCCGACAACGCACGCGGGGCACTGATACTCCTGGTAGCAGCAGCTGGCTTCAGCTTTATGGCCATGCTCATTAAACTGGTCGGGGCGAATCTACACGTCACCCAGATTATTCTGGTCCGGCAGTGCATCATCTTCGCCATCATGCTGCCGGGTATCATCAGCGCGTTTCCGGAATCGCTGCACACCAACCGGCCGCTACTACAACTGTGCCGCATTGCAGTTGCACTGGTGGCCATGCTGGCCGGTTTCACTGCCGTGATCAAAATGCCCCTTGCAGATGCTACCGCCATCGGCTTTGCAAAGAGTTTCTTTGTCACAATCTTCGCCATCATAATACTTAAGGAAGTCGTCGGGGTCAGACGCTGGTCAGCACTCATCGTGGGGTTTGCCGGTGTTCTCATCATGTTGCAACCGGGTGGCTCGGATTTCACAGTGTACGGAATATACGCCCTGATCGGTGCTGCGGCGGCGGGCATGGTGATGGTGATCATTCGGCTACTGTCCCGTACAGAAAAACCGGCCACCATTTTGTTGTACCAGGCTGTCGGTGTTGCCATTGTCATGGCCGGCCCCGCATTCTACTACTGGCAGCCCCCCACCCTTATAGAGTGGGGCCTGATGATCATGATCGGTGTCACCGGCTGGATATCACAACTGGCCAACATCTACGCCTACAAGTTCGGCGAAGCATCGCTGTTGGCGCCCATCGAATATACGCGCCTGCTCTATGCCACCCTGATCGGCATCTTTATTTTTGGCGAATTTCCAGATTCCGCAACCATTGCCGGCGCACTGATCGTCGTGCTGGCATCTGCCTATACCATTCAGCGCGAATACAAACTTAAAGGTCGCGTCTCCCTCCCATGACCTGACTCACGACCCTATCGTCCAACAGAATCGTCGTGCTGTCGGCAGCCGACCGCTGATGTTGCTGCATGATCTGGCAACCGACACAAAGCGTAAACAGCAGTATGAAAACTCTAGTCCCTGTTCTGGGCGATCAGCTAAGCATTAACCTGCCCTCTCTGCAGGCAGCAGACAAAAAACAAACCGTTTTATTGTTCACCGAGTGTGCAGCCGAGGCTACCTATGTTAAACACCACAGTAAAAAACTGGTGTTTGTATTTTCGTGTATGCGTCACTTTGCGCAACTGCTGCAGGAAAAAGGCTGGCAGGTCGATTACCTGAAACTGACCGATGGCCATCGATATAAAACCATCGAACAAAGTATTAACGCGGCTGTTAAAAGACACAAGTGTCAGCGAGTTGTGATCACCGAGGCTGCCGAGTATCGATTGCAGCAGTCACTGTTGCAGTTGAAAGACGCTCTCTCCTACCCGATGGACATTCTCGAAGACACCCGCTTTATTTGCTCACACGAACAATTCAACCGCTGGGCGCAAGGACGCAAGCAATTGCGAATGGAGAATTTCTACCGGGAAATACGACAGCAGACCGGCTTGCTCATGAACGAAGGCTCACCCGAAGGCGGGCAGTGGAACTTCGATAAAGACAACCGCAAGCCGGCTAATGACGGCATCGACTTTCCAGCGCCACTGCAATGCAAACCTGACGACATTACACTCGACTGCATTGAAATGGTCGATAAAAAATTCAAATCCCATATTGGCAATACCAAAGACTTCTGGTTTGCGACCACCGCTAAAGACGCCAAGCGGGCACTGAATCATTTTATAAAAAAGTCTCTGCCCACTTTTGGAGACTATCAGGACGCGATGCTGATAGATGAACGATATCTGTCGCACTCCGTGTTATCTCAATATATCAACATTGGCCTACTCGATCCGCTGGAAGTCTGTCGTACCGTGGAAAACGCATATCGCAAAGGCGGTGCTCCCATAAATGCAGCCGAAGGCTTTATTCGACAGATTATCGGCTGGCGGGAATATGTCCGCGGTATCTACTGGCTGGAAATGCCTTCGTATGTTGAGCGGAACTATTTCAATCACACGCGGCCTCTGCCCGACTTCTACTGGACAGCAGACACACCAATGACCTGCCTGTCCGCCAGCATCAAGCAAACCATGGATGACGCCTACGCCCATCATATTCAACGCCTGATGATCACCGGCAATTTCGCCATGCTCATCGGCACGGACCCGAAGGAAGTTCACGAATGGTATCTGGCAGTCTATGCCGATGCGTATGAGTGGGTAGAGCTACCGAACACCCTTGGCATGAGCCAGTTTGCCGACGGAGGAATGCTCGGCTCTAAACCGTATGCCGCAGGCGGCAACTACATCAACAAAATGTCCAACTACTGCAAGCAATGTCGCTTTAAAATTTCAAAAAAAACCGGCGATGACGCCTGCCCGTTCAACTATTTGTATTGGCATTTCCTGGATAGGAATCGCGAAAAGTTGTCCAACAACCACAGGCTTGCACAGGTTTACCGGACCTGGGACAAAATGGGTGATGAGCGCAAAGCACAAGTCAAAGAAGACTCAACACGTTTTTTGTCTGAGCTGAAGTAATACGAAAGAGCGCCACTACACCTCAAAGTGTGCGTGAAGTTGCCGGATAGATACAGACGGTTAACGCGGATCAATCCGCCCGAGCAGCGTAAACTCACCGGCATCATCAAAGCGACCGACCACCAACTCACCAGAGCGCGGATAGACACCGGTATAAGCTGTAATATTGACTTGATGAGTCACCAGCAGCAAAGGCTTATCGGCCTCTTGCTGCGACAGCCATTGTTGCAAAGCCTGTGTTTGCTCAGACGATCTGGACATCTGCTGAAAGAACGAATTAATCACTGGCAACTCGACAACATCGGCACCAGCCTGCATCAATTCTGCGGTTTCGACACAACGACACCATTGACTGGTGTACACCGTGTCAAAGTTCAGATCATTACTGCGCAAAAAAAGGCCTGTCTTCATGGCCTGTTCCCGACCGACATCGTTCAGGTTTCTTTGAGTTTCACAATCGCCGAGTGTGAAGTTACCCGGATCACCAGTGCCCGGAGCAAGCGCATGACGCATCAACACAATGTTGGCCTCACCCTGCTTTAACTGATCGAGCAGCTGCGGTTGAGCAACTGCCGTCCCGGCCCATAACACAACAAGCAGCAGTGTTATGGTTCTGCATGCATATGCCAAACCGATACTAATGTTAAACATTTGATTTTTTCCCGCTGTTTTTACGTTCACTTCGACAACGCTGCGAACAATACTGCACATCGTCCCAGCACGCAGCCCACTTTTTACGCCACGAAAATGATTTACCACAAACACGACAGTTTTTTTCGGGCAGATTGAGTTTTTTATGCATACGATCAGCCCTACAGTTTCAGTTGCAACTGTGGGGATGGTTTTTTTTGTTTACCACGCGATGGAGTTTTAACCCCGCTTTTGCGACTACCGTGCTTGGCCTGAATCTGATCGGCCTCCTCACGAAAACCGCCACCTGCTTTTATGGCGTAGATTCGATCACGGGCAAGCTTTGCTGCAGCCTGATAATCCACTATCGGATCCGGATAATCATCGCCCAACCGACATCCGGCAAGCCGCTGTTCGGCTTCACTCATCAGCCAGGGCTCATGTATGAATTCATCTTGTACCAAAGCAAGCTCCGGCACCCATCGACGAATAAATTTACCGTCGGGGTCCTGATCACGCGACTGTTTCACCGGGTTATAAACACGCACAGTGTTAATACCGGTGGTGCCGCTTTGCATCTGTATCTGATTCCAGTGGATGCCCGGCTCATAGTCAGTAAATGCGCGCGCCAGGTGCAGACCTGGCTCACGCCAGTGAAGCCACAAATGATACGCCGCAAAAGACATCAACATGGCCCGCATCCGAAAATTTATCCAGCCGGTCTCATTCAAATACCGCATACAGGCATCGATAAAGGGATAGCCGGTGTGGCCTGTTGTCCAGGCGTGGTACCAGCTGTGATTAAAATCAGCTTCCCGCAGCCCGGCAAATCCTTTGTGCACGTGGTCTATCTCATGCCGTGGCTGATCTTCCAGCTTTTGTATAAAGTGGCAGTGCCAGTGCAACCTTGCCGCATAGCTGTGCAGAGACTTACCCCACATGCCGCTTGCCTCTTTCAATTGGGCACGAATCAACTGCTGCTTCTGTTCTACCGCCTGAAACACCTCTTTTATTGACACACACCCCAGCGCCAGATGTGCGGACAGTCGTGAACAACTCGATTGTGCCATTGCCGGACTCGACATCTCTTTTTGATAACGCTCACCACGGTTATCTAAAAATGACTGCAACAGGGCCACTGCCTCGGTCCTGCCTCCGCGTTGTGCGCCCTGATTAGCCGGCAACCGATCACTGAATGTATCTGCAGGTAACATTGACTGGATTTCGGGTTCGCTTGTGATTTTGTGTGCAGCGCTGATTACACCCGGCTTTGGGAAAATACCTGCTCGCATCTGCCTGTCCCAGCGTGCGGCCCAGCCGTGACGGTTCTGCAGTTTTCTGATAACGCCATGCTGAGCAAACTCACGCCACTGTACGGCATGTTCTTTACACCATGCGGCAACGCGCCTGTCCCGCTGGTAAGTCCATAGATTCCCGGTTTCTTCGTGCGACCATAGTCCGTCTATACATCGCTTCGAATGTATGGCTTGCAACACGTCAACAACGTCTCCCCGCTTTACCAGCAACGGACAGTGCAACTGTGCCAGCGATGACTGCAATTCTCCAATCGACTCAACCAGAAAGCGCCATTGCCGCAAACTCGTGTCCGGCAGTTGCCAGTACTCCGGTTCTACCACATACAGAGGCAGCACCGCACCGCACTGTGATGCGGTAAATAAAGGCTCGTGATCCTCAACACGCAGGTCACGTTTAAACCAGACCACCTGCATCAGAGGTTGTACTTCAAATGACTGAATACGCAGTGGAGCGACACCGTTACCATGGGATCTGAGTGCCATCGTAGGCGAGAAACTGCCCGCTCTGCTCAGGTGCAAGCCCGGCAATTACATCCACCAGTAGGCCGGCGGTTTTCTTCGGTGAAAACAGCTTTTCCGGCTTTACGGCCGCCTGAAAAGGCTCGGATAACGCTGTATCAGTTGTACCCGGGTGCAAAGCCACCACAGCGACATTGCCGGCCGTCCTCGACCACTCGATGCTGATGTTTTTCAGCGCCATATTCAACGCAGCCTTAGAGCTGCGGTAGCTGGTCCAGCCCCCCAGGCGGTTGTCATCAATGCTGCCAACTCGCGCTGAAATGGTTGCAAACACACTGGTGCCTTCCCTGCCCAGCCTGCGATTAAAATGCTTCGCCAACAACAATGTCGGCAGCGCATTAATACGCATGTTGTGTAAATAGAAGTCAGGGTCAAAGTTCCGGATAGACTTTTCCGGCCCTCGCTCTGCCGTGTACAACACGCCCGCTGAATTAATTAACCAGTCGGTGGTACCCGCAAAATTGGCCAATTCGGCAACCTGAGACTCTTCGGCCAGGTCCACCTGCCTCCACGTGAGTCCGGGGTGCTCAGAGTCGGTTGCGTCGTGTTCCAGGTTGCCAGCACATCGGCAGACGGATAACGGCTCAAGACCTGCGCCACCATAGCCAGCCCGATACCACCGCTTGCCCCTGTTACCAGCACCTGCATAGAAATCTACTGTGTGTTTTGTGAAGACTACGCGACTGAGACTGGTGCCAGATCAATGACCAAACCTGTCACTACATACAAAAAGACGTTATATGGTCTGATTTTGGCATAGTGCAGCCGGTTACACGTTCGCACCGATCTGAACATCCTCCAGCGGAAACGTCATGGATACCTTTATTTTGAAAGCTGATAGCACCCGCACCTGCCAAATATCTACCCTGTGTAGCGTTGCCGCCCTTGCCGCAATGCTGGCAGGCTGCTCGACAGTAAGCAACGGCATCGACGACCTGCTCGACCGTACCCCGGTGGGTGATACCGGATTTTCCACAGAAGACGAAATTGACTATCAGGGCGCCTCTTCGTTTGATCGGCGATTCTACGGAAGCATCAATGTCGGTGCCAGCCAGCTTGAACCGGAAACAGGCGACGACAGCGGCGTCACCGTGGACGATAAAGTAGACCCTGCCGGGCAAATCGCCGCCGGATTCGATCTGAGCAACACATTTTCAGCCGAAGTGCATACCGCCAACCTCGGTAGTGCCGGCTTAGCCCCCATCGGACGGATCGACTACGCTGTCAGCGGCGCCAGCGTGCTGGCATATGCCGGGCAACAACGAAATCAGCGCCGCGGCCTGATGGGCTATGGCCGGGCGGGTGTTGCAGCCACTTCTATCGATTCTGACGGCAATGTAGCGTTTACCAACGATGACAGCCCGCAGGCACTGGTTGGCGCCGGTGTCGAATACGGGTGGAATAATCTAGGCGTACGTGGCGAGGTAATCTATTTTGATAAAGACGCACAGCTTGCACAGGTTGGCCTGATCTACCGCTTGGGCGGTTCGGGTGGAGGCACAGACGAACTTCCCGAAGACCTCAACCCAGCGGTACTGCCGGCGCCAACCGCCCAGCCAGTCCCTCTGCCGGAACCACAAATTCCAACCCCGCCAGTGTCAGAACAACCGCTTCCCGACCTGCAGGAACTGCCTCCGCTCAATGAACTCCCACCGCTGCCGGAACTGCCGAGGACCAACGAGCCACAGCCATTGCCACAGCCGGAACTCGCAGGCATTCCACCCGCACAACAACAGCCACTGGATCCACAGACATTCCCGGGCGATCAAATACCCACCGATCTACCCGCTGCACTGGATGACACCGACGCAGACGGCGTACCGGATGAGCTCGACAGTTGCCCGGCCAGCACCGCCAACATTGAGGTCGATGACAGCGGCTGTGCCCTTTTCAACGGTGTTGTTGACGGTGTGACCTTCGCGCGTGGGTCTGCCGAGCTTACTTTTGACGCACAAAATGTCCTTGACCGGGCAATCACCACCCTGCGCAAATTCCCCAACGCACTTATTTCTATCGCCGCGCACACCGACGGCCGCGGCAAAGAAGAAACCAACCTGGCGCTGTCGCGCGACAGAGCCATCGCAGTGGCCCGCTACATGATCTCACGCGGCATCCCTAAAGCGCAGATGTCTGCCCGGGCTTTTGGTGAATACCAGCCCATTGCCGACAACGACACCCCCGAAGGCCGCGCAATGAACCGTCGAGTAGAGATAGTCGCCTCAAGACCAAACTAGCTGTCGACATCACATCTTTGCCGCGCAGAAATTCCTGCGTGGCAATCCAGCCAACCCCCACCCGCTACGTGGACCACAGAAATGTGAAAATTGATAGGCACACGGGCTAGGCAAACGGGAATAAAACAGACTATAATGGACGGCTTCGGTCGCAGGCTATAAAATTGCCGCCGAATCGGAGGGCCGTTAGCTCAGTCGGTAGAGCAGTTGACTTTTAATCAATTGGTCGTAGGTTCGAATCCTACACGGCCCACCATTTTAGGCTTCATCTCCTCCTCTCTCCAAGCAGTCCGCTCAACCATCACTCGGCGTTTTCAAGCCAGTTGTGCATGCCAGCCTGCCCCCAGATTCGCTGACATCTGCCAGCTTTTCAATACTCGCTCTAAAAATTATCCGACCCGCTTTTTTGG
>JAHDHK010000243.1 GCA_020631335.1 Chromatiales bacterium | reverse complement strand
CGGTCGCGCCTGAAGGATGTATAACTGACCATCTTTCCCGTCTTTGCCCCACTCGATATCCATCGGCCGCCCATAATGCTGCTCGATCGTGACCGCCATAGATGCCAGCGACTGTACCTCGGTGTCTGTTAAAGAAAAGCAGCGTCGCTCATCAGAGTCGGTGTCAATAGTGTCAACACCTGCTGTACTGCCGTAAATCATTTTAATCAGTTTGCTGCCCAGATTCCGGCGCACTATCGCAGGTCGTTTACCGGCAAGCGTGGGTTTATGCACGTAAAACTCGTCAGGATTTACCGACCCCTGCACCACGCATTCGCCCAGCCCCCAGGAGGAAGTGATAAACACCACATCGCTGAACCCGGTTTCGGTATCCATCGAAAACATCACACCACTGGCACCGACATCACTGCGCACCATACGTTGAATTCCTGCGGACAACGCAACATCCGCGTGCTCAAACCCCTGATGAACCCGATAAGAAATTGCCCGATCGTTATAAAGCGAGGCAAACACTTCCTTAATTCTTAACAGCACCTCGTCAATGCCGGTGACGTGTAAAAACGTTTCCTGCTGGCCTGCAAAGGAAGCTTCAGGTAGATCCTCGGCGGTGGCAGAAGAGCGCACAGCCACAGAAATATCACCGGCTGCACCAAGTTCTGCATAAGCATCACGGATTGCCTGTTCCAACGCCTGTGGAAATGGCGTATTCATTACGGTACTGCGAATTTCACTGCCGGTGACAGCGAGCTTATCTACATCTTCAACATCAAGCGCACTCAGGGTATCGTTAATGCGCTTATCCAGTCCGTCATGCCCGATAAAAGCGCGGAATGCATCCGCCGTCGTGGCAAATCCACCGGGCACCGAAATTCCTGCACCAGCCAGATTACTGATCATCTCGCCCAGAGATGCGTTCTTGCCGCCAACGACAGGGACGTCTCCCATGCCAAGCTTATCGAACCATATTATGTAGTTGTTCAAGGACGCATCTCTTTTAAGCTAAACTCAGATTCTACCTAAATGCTCTGCGAATCCGATGAAGTTAATTTTCACTCAGGCGTAATCAATGCGAAAAAGACATACGTACGTAATATCAGATCGCACCGGACTGACCGCGGAAACGCTCAGTCACAGCCTGCTCAGTCAGTTTCCCAGTGTACAGTTCGACATCGAAAACCTGCCGTTCATCGACACACCGGAAAAAGCCCGCCAAACTGCTGACGCGCTGAACAAATCCGCGCATGCCAGCGGTGTCAAACCGCTGGTGTTCGCCACATTAGTCAACGATGAAATGCGCGAAATCATTTCAACTGCCAATGTCGTGTTTTTCGATCTGTTCGATACATTTATCGAACCTTTAGAAAAAGAACTTGACGTTGAATCGTCACACTCTGTTGGCAAATCACACGGCGTTCTCGATTTCGCTGAATATTCTGCGAGAATGAGCGCTGTCAATTTCGCCATGGCCACAGACGACGGCATGGAACTCGACCACTATGCCCGCGCCGACGTCGTTGTTGTCGGGCCATCCAGAACCGGTAAAACGCCGACTTGTCTGTATTTATCATTGCAATTCGGTGTGTTTGCCGCAAATTATCCACTCACTGACAATGACCTCAACTCCACCGACCTGCCCGCAACGCTTGCGCCGTACCGCGAGAAACTGTTTGGATTATCGATAGATCCGTTCCGGCTGCAGCAAATTCGCCAGGAAAGATACTCCGGAGATATCTACGCTGCGGCTAAAACCTGCCAGTTTGAAGTAGCCCAGGCAGAAGCGATGTTTCGGGCGGCAGACGTGCCTTTTGTAAACACCACCAAAAAATCCGTCGAGGAGATCGGCGCATATATCGTTCATAAAGGCGCTTTACGACGAAAATTCTAACTACAACTCGCTGACTAATGCGTGAACTCCAAGTATCCCGGACGGCTGCCGATCCAATCACCTAGGGAGGTTTACGAATTCGCAGACTGCATGTCTGAAACCCAGATAACTGACTGTCGAATCGGGCCTACAAACGCATGGAACGATTGCAGCCGAATGCCGACACATTTTTAACCATTCAGATCAATACAGAGACAATTGATGAAAGTTCTCGTTACCGGCGCTGCTGGTTTTATCGGATCCACCCTGTCGCAAAAATTACTGGCGCGCGGCGACCAGGTAATCGGCATTGACAACCTCAATGACTACTACGATCCGTCGTTGAAACTAGCCAGACTCGACCGACTCAAAAGCAACAGTAATTTTGTTGAAGAAAATTTATCGATAGAGGATAAACCGGCTATAGACGCCGTGTTCAACGAACACAAGCCGGACCGGGTAGTCAATCTGGCGGCACAGGCTGGTGTCAGATACTCTCTTGAAAACCCCTATGCATACGTCGACTCCAACATCTATGGTTTTTTAAATATCCTTGAGAACTGCCGGTCTATCGGGGTCGAGCATCTTGTCTACGCGTCCACCAGCTCCGTCTACGGCGCACATACAAACATGCCTTTTTCGATTCACGATCACGTAGATCATCCAGTCAGCCTGTACGCTGCCACCAAAAAATCCAACGAATTAATGGCACACACTTATAGCCACCTGTTCAACATACCCACTACAGGGCTCAGGTTTTTTACCGTGTACGGGCCATGGGGCCGACCCGATATGGCCCTGTTCATGTTCACGCGGAAAATTCTGGCGGGTGAGCCGATCGATGTATTTAACCACGGCAATCACAAACGTGATTTCACTTATATCGACGATATTGTTGAAGGTGTTGTACGCACTCTGGACAAAGTGGCTGAACCGGATCCAGGCTGGGATAGCGCATCCCCCGGATCAGCAACGAGTGCAGCACCTTACCGGATCTACAATATCGGTAACAGTGAGCCGGTGAATTTGATGAGATATATTGAAGTACTGGAAGATTGCCTTGGCAAAAAGGCAGAGAAAAATCTGCTGCCACTGCAACCCGGAGATGTGCCTGATACTTACGCCGATGTGACTGACCTGGAAAAAATGGTCGACTACCATCCCGCCACCACAGTAGAAAAGGGTGTTGCAAATTTCGTGGAATGGTATCGCGAGTTTTATAAGGTGTAGTTTTTTGCCCGTGGCAACACTTTAACGTTAGCAGACAGAAGGGCTTTCACCGATTGATCGTCATCTGTGGCACTGACGCTCTATTTGATAGCGACGGCACTGACAATCATTCTTTGAACTGACGTACCAGCCCCGAAATCACCTTGCCAGGCACTCTGGCAAGCATACAAGCTGCTCACGGTATCAGCAGCATTGTTGCTGTACTTTTTACACAGTCGCAGAGAAACTATCATCCGCCGGGCGCGCCCTCACTGAAACGCAGCCCGCCAACCTAATAGACCAGAGTTATCCAGGGTGGCCAGCTGATGAACACAGAAAAGAAAGCCGTGGTTAGTCTGGGAATGTCCTGCCAGACAACTCATCAACTGCGACGACTGACCAGCGCTGAATCACAACAGACAACAACACAAATCGCCGCGTTATCCGGACCAATGGATTGGTTGATTTGCCCGCCACACAGCACCATCCAGCTACTCAAACACAGGTTTCCGGATTTCACAAAAGACGACATTCAGATACGAAAGGGTCGCGCCTACTGGAGTGAATTCAACCTGTATTTCTGGCACAGCTTTCTGGTAGATGACGGGGAACAGCGCCAGGTGTGTATCGATAAAACGTTTGAAAATGAACTATCACGATGGCGTTACCTGCGTGATCGTTTTTCCACCCTTAATCCAACTCAGACCGTATTTGTGCTTTCCAATACACAAAATAATCTCCGCACTGAGGTTTTCAGAGAAACAGAGCAGAATCAATATCGCTTTACACCAGAACTACTGGAAGAGTTGCATTGGAGTCTGGCCGGTTTTTTTTCCACAGCGATAAGCAATATCCACCTGGAAGTGATCACTCGAACAGACCTTACAGATAACATAGAAAGCTGTGCCTATGGGTATCTGTTACCCCACGATCAACATGAATGGAAAGGGTCTAATAAATCATGGGACCAGTGGTGGCATCAATTACACGATCAAAGTAACCGATGAAGTTCTGTTAACCGGCACCTATGCAGGTTCGCTAAATACAGCTGCAGGTTGAACGAACCGCGTACCTGTTCCAACTCGGAGAATGCAGCAGTCACTCTGGAATAAACGATGGTCACATCCGCGCTGGCACCTCGCGATAATGGCTGAAGTAAATTGACAACTTACTGAGTTAAATAACAGCAAAACCGCAACAACACCCGACGCATTGCTGCGGACTTACGTATTGTCGTTTATAAATATATAACTCGTATCAACAGGACTGAGATGTACTATTTTGATTTCGCTGGCACTTAAGTCTGCTCATGCCCCTGGTCCAGACCACGCTGCAACTTCTGATCAAAGGCGGCGAAGTCCACGCCTTGCTCAATGGCAAATTCCCGCAATGCCCGAATTCCATTGCCAGCACCACGCAGGTGTCCGGAGACTGTTCTAAGCAGGCTCACCGCGACTGTGTTGTCGTTTTCGATCACGGCCATCAACTCCTTTGCACCAAGGCGTAGAAACACTGTGTCTTCAATAGCGGTTAGACGCATAGGACGTTCCTCTCGCATGATCACGGCTAAATCCCCGATGAGCCTGCCGGGAGGCACTTCCGTGACCAGTATGTCTTTGCTCTCATCGTTCGGCCAATAAAGACCTGCAAGCCCTTTCACACAAAGATAAGCCGCATCTGCAATGTCTCCCACCTGATAGATATCCTGCCCGGCCTCGACCTTATACCACCGGGCGCTGTACGCCAGCAGGCGCTGCTGCTGTATAGCAAGATCACCGAAGAGATCAGTTTCGCCGATCACTTTCATCTTGCGGGTAAGGTCCTGTTTTAGGGATTCATCTTCAGCGTCTTCTTCCCTTTGTACTCCGTCAATGCGTCCGTCTTTGATCTCGATAAAGAGATCGTAGGTCTCCGGTGCATTGAAGTGAGATTCGATAAAAATTTTCGTCGCTTCTGGCAGCAATACACTGATCCGCTCACGCATCACAGCACGCTCTTCAGCGGTATGACTCGCCAGCGCATTGCCAAGCACCAGCATGTCCGGCTTTTTAATTCCAGCCCGACTGAATGCAATCCTTTCCCTGAAAACAGTCGGCAGGTTTTGACCACCCTGGGTTGTGCTCAAATCGAACACCGATTGCGCCACTATCCGACGCAGATTGTTTTCTGCAATTACCTCGACAACGATATCCTCTATCTGCTTTTCGCGCGCACCCGCCATGCTGGAAATACGGCCGAAGATTGCATTCCCTAGCAGCGTCATAATCGAAATGTAGCGATCCTCTTCGATCGGTTCCATCAGCCCACCCAATTCCTCGACAAGCTGCTCACCATTGGCCTTTCGAATTTCAACCACACGCTGTTTAAACGATTCGGGAAAGCCCGGCCCCACCTGCTCGGCAGAGAATGCAAAAGGTACGGTAAGCATCAGGCCTCGCTCTTCTTTACTCAGCGCCTCATCACCGTGCTGACGGCGTTTACTGACAATACCTGCGAGCTGCTCATAGAGTTCGGGCTCCATATTGAGACGGCGAAACAACGGATGATCAGTACCATCTGTGCCGAAGGTCATGGTCAGTGACTGAATGACACCAATTGATATTTTCGCAACATCTTCTTCGATTCCCTCGCGGGCGAGCATGTTAATAAAAGCAGTTTCCTGACTCAAAGAACGCTGTGTGAGAGGACGCACAGGTAGCGCGTAGAGCAGGTTCACACCCAGAGGCGATACCGGGTTGTAGCTGTCCGGATCAAAGCGGAAGACCACGTCATCCAGCCCCGCCTCACTCAGCCGTCGTGCAATCTCGGGCCGAAGCCTGACGATGGCCTCGGCAAGCTCAGGTTGTGCATCGCGATCATGACAGGAACGCAGTGCGCGGCGCACCATAAAATCATCAATACCCATCGCCGTGACCAGCTGGAACCACCATTCATTGATTTCATCGCGGGAAGACAACCCGGCCACATCGGGATGAATCCAGTCCACATCAAACGGATCGATGCTGTTACCGGATTTGTCCGCCTCTTCTCGCCATCGGGCGATATCCTGAGACAGTGAATCCTGCTGATGCGGCCCTTGTTTGAAAGGCAGCATCAGGTTATCCCCGAGCGTACCTTCGAAGATATGCGGTTTGGAATGAGCATATCCGATCCGTTTGGCCACAGTGCTTTGATGCAGACTGTTAAGCGGCTTACCCGCAATCGTCACCGCACCGCGGGTCGGTATCACTTCGCGGGTGAGCACATCGGCTATCGCAAGCGCGGCAGCTTCGCTCCTGGTCTTGATAGCCACCCGCGCGCCGGCCGGAATGGTAAGACTGAGGTCTTCCAGAACAACATTTCCGTCTTCGTCCTCAACAGTCACGTCATCCAGTACGATATCCCCGATGAGCCGTTCCGCCGCATCAGCCTCACCCTCAACAAGTGCATCCGGCACCAGCGTTTCAGGGGCAAACTTTTCAGTCACGATCTGCCAGCGCAGCGCCATATCCTGAGTTTGGTTGTAGTACGTGAGCAACTCCTTCCATGGCCCCGAAATATCCTTGTAAGCTGCCAGGGCCGCAACCAGCGCACCGACGGTGATTTCACCCTGAATAGCGAGATATCCCCCCACAGAATAGAAAAAGAACGGCGTGAGCTGATTAATAAAGTTATTGAGAAATTTCATGAAGAACTTCTTCTGATAGATCTCAAAGCGGATGCTGAACAACTGCCCCAGCCGATCAGAGAAAAGCGAAGTTCGATAACGCAACCCGCCGTTGATGCGAATGTCACTGACCCCGGCCGCAGTCTCACCGATCTCACCCGCCAGTTTACGCACCTGTTGCACACGGGCCTTATTCAGCAGGTTAATCTGCCGCTGCAGCTTCGGGATCAGCCAGGCCTGAAGCGGTATAAGCGCAATGGCGGCAAGGCCGAACCACAGACTTTGCAGGAAAAGGAAAGTCAGTATCGTCAGCATCTGACCCGCCTGAAAGACAGGATGAGCGACAAAATCCCCCATCAGCCCGCCCATCGGCTCTGCCTCTGAGGTAATCATAGAGACCAGCTCGCCCTGCGAGGTGCGCCTGAAATAGGGTCGCGGAAATCGCATTACCCGACTTAACAATTCAAAGCGGAACCGACGAAGGAGTCTCTCAGCCAACACGCCCTTCATCGTGTTGATCCGCATTTTGATGAGTCCGTTTACCAGAACAGACAACAGGAACCCGCAACACAGCACCATAAGGAACTGCAACTGTGTCAGCGTAAGCCCCAGTATTACCACCTCACTGCCGTCACCACCTATCGCATCGTTAATGATTCGCTTTGGTAATTCCAGAGAAAGAAACAGTACCGGGAAAGTCGCTACCGTAATAAAGAGCAAGACAAGCTGATCACGTTTGGAGTGTTGCCAAATAAACGCGAAAAGTGATTTTTGCATCGAATGGCGTCCTTGATTCTGCCGCGACAATGCTCTCAAGATACGTCTTCACGCGAACAATACAACCATCCGGCTGAAATAGTGATCGTTAGACCGGATACGGCGGGGTGCGGCAGCGCATCCGCTGACCCCGCCGCAGCGATATTCGCATTCAAAAGTGGCGAGAGTGCACTATTTTAAAATCAGGCAGAGTTGCAGATTACGACAGCGCTTGAAAGCTGCCCCATAAAACAAAATGAGTACGCGTTGTTTTAAATCCGCAGCGCGAGATAACACATTGCGGTTTTGTTACGCGTCTAACAGCGTGTTGAAAAACGTGATGAGCGACGGGCTGATAAGGCCCCAGAGCGCTGACAAGGGCAACCGAAAACACGCTGTTTATGGAGTGTAAACGAACATTTTGACCGAACTGGCGTCACAGGGTGTATTTAACGCCCCCAGACCCAACGCAGAAACTAGCGCAATAGCTTTTCAACAGCCTGCTAATCGCCAGGTTTGGGTGCAGCCGGTGCATTATCAACCTGCTGCTGAGCGGCTTCGGTGGCCGCTGCTGCGATGGCCAGCTTTTCATCCTCACCCAGCTTGTCCGTATCTTCCAGTCCAGGGATAGCAACCCGTACTTCACGACGGGCAAATTCGATCCCGTTTGCTTCGAAGGCGGCATTCACCCGGTTGAAAATCTCTTTTCGCAACGTGAATTGCTGTCCGGGTTTCGCCATAAACTTACCCCGGATCACAACACCCACATCATCGAATTCAAGCACGCCCTGCGATTTGAAAGGCTGCAGGAAATCATCTTTAAACTGTTCGTGTTGCAGCATTTCCTGTCCGATCTTTTTAAAGATCTTCTTCACCTTGTTGGGGTCGGTACCAAAGGGAACAGTAAAGCGCAGTTTCATGATCACCCAATCCCGACTGAAGTTGGTGATCTTGGGAATTTCGCCATATGGCAGGGTGTGCACCGGCCCGGTGTGGTGCCGCAGCTGCATAGAACGAATAGAGATCTTTTCAACCGATCCCATCGTGCCGCCAACGTCAACATACTCGCCGGTCCGGAATGCATCATCGATCAGGAAGAAGATACCCGAGACGACATCCTTGACCAAGGACTGCGCCCCGAAACCGATGGCGATACCCATGACGCTGGCCCCCGCGAGGATCGGCGCGATATTCACTCCCATGGAAGACAGGATCGACATCGCCACCATCGCGATGAGCGTGACCATCAGCACGACGCGCAGCAGCGGCAGCAAGGTTGCCATGCGCGCCTCAGGGCCGGGTGCCTGTCCG
>JAHDHK010000242.1 GCA_020631335.1 Chromatiales bacterium | reverse complement strand
GAAAGCTGTGGCCAGTGCACACCCTGTCGTGAAGGCACTGGCTGGCTGTATCGAATGCTGGTGCGGATTATTGATGGCAAGGGCAGGCCGGAAGATATCGAAAAGCTCGAAGACGTCGCAGCCAAAATCGCAGGTCGAACTATTTGTGCACTGGGTGAGGCGGCTGCCTGGCCAGTGCAGGGCATGCTTCGACACTTCCGGCACGAATTCGAATATTACGTAGAGCACAAGCGAAGTATCGTCGAAGAAAAGCTGGGTACCGCTGCATGAAACAGTGCCATAGGCTTTTTAGTAACAGATACCTTATTTCGCAGGTCAAACGATAACGGTGACTAAGGCATGAGTGACGACGTAATCAACATTACAGTCGACGGTCGCAAGCTGGAGGCCCGCAAGGGACAAATGCTGATCGAAGTGACTGATGAAGCCGGTATCACCATCCCGCGCTTTTGCTACCACAAAAAACTGACGGTGGCCGCAAACTGCCGGATGTGCCTGATAGAAGTCGAAAAGGCGCCGAAACCGATGCCGGCGTGCGCCACCCCTGTGGCCCCTGACATGGTTGTCCACACCAAGTCTGAGCTGGCAAAAGGTGCGCAGGCTGGAACCATGGAATTCCTGCTGATCAATCATCCTCTCGATTGCCCTATCTGCGATCAGGGGGGCGAATGCGAGCTGCAGGATGTCGCCATGGGTTACGGCAACAGTTCTTCGGAATATATCGAAACCAAGCGCGTGGTGATGGATAAAAACATCGGCCCGCTGATCTCGACAGAACTGACGCGCTGCATTCACTGTACACGTTGTGTGCGCTTTGGCGAAGAGATCGCAGGTATTCGCGAGCTCGGGGCAACCGGTCGCGGTGAGAACATGCGCATCGGTACCTACATCGCCAAAAGTGTTGACTCGGAACTGTCCGGCAACGTTATCGATCTGTGCCCGGTCGGTGCGCTGACCGCCAAACCTTCGCGTTTTTCCGCCCGCTCGTGGGAATTGACTCAGCATGCATCTGTCAGCCCGCATGACAGTGTCGGCAGCAACCTGTTTCTGCATGTCGGTAATCAGTCGGTCACCCGTGCTGTCCCCAGAGAAAACGAAAACGTTAACGAAACCTGGATATCTGATCGCGACCGCTTCAGCTACGAAGGGCTGTATTCCGATGATCGGGTCACCGAGCCAATGGTGCGTGTTGACGGTGAACTCAAAGCGGTCGACTGGCAGACCGCGCTTACTGCTGCAGCCGAAGCGTTAAAGTCGGGTATCGAAAAAGACGGGGCGCGATCCATCGCGGCACTGGGCTCAGCCACTGCAACCCTCGAAGAGCAATTCCTGCTGCAAAAACTGATGCGGGGTCTGGGCAGTGACAACGTTGACCATCGCCTGACGCAGGTAGATTACAGTGATCAGAATCGCGCTCCGGTGATGCCGTGGCTTGGCTGCTCGCTCGAATCGCTCGAGTCAGTGAATGCAGGCCTGCTGATTGGATCCAACGTTCGCAAGGAACAGCCGCTTGCCGGTTTGCGTCTGCGTAAAGCTGCGCTGAAGGGTGCTGAGATCAGCCTGGTCAACCCGCGCGTATATGAAATGAATTGTGCACGCTAACCTGGGTGGTTCGCCACGCGATATGTTACTGCACGTGCTCGCGATTGCTCTGGCCTGTGACTGTAAAGATGACGTGGTGTCCTCACTGGCAGACAAAGCCAGTGTCACAGATGAGCATCGCTCTATCGCCGAAAGCCTCAAGAATGGTGACACTGCAGTGGTGTTGCTGGGCAACTCTGCTGTCATTCATCCCAACTATGCCTCTATAAGAGCGCTGGCCAGCTGCATTGCTTCGGCAACCGGTGCTTCCTTCGGCTATCTGCCTGAAAGCGGCAATACTGCCGGCGCCTGGCTTGCCGGTCTGGTGCCTCATCGCTCAGCCGGTGGTGCAGCGGTTGATAAGGCGGGTCTCAATGCAGCAGAAATTCTCGATGCTAAATTGCAGACACTGGTGTTGATGGGCGTTGAACCACGATATGAACAAATCAACAGTGCGCAGGCGCGCCAGCAGATTAAAGATGCCACCACCATCATTATCTCCACACACCTGAGTAAGCATGCAGTTGACCACGCAGATGTTGTGTTGCCTTCTGCGGCATTTGCCGAAACTGCCGGTACCTTTGTTAACGCCACCGGTGCATGGCAGATGTTCAACGGCGCGACTGCACCTCCGGGGCAGGGTAGACCGGCCTGGAAAATTTTGCGGGTTCTGGGTAATGAACTTAACCTCGATGGTTTCGATTACAACGATGTCACCGCCGTGCGCGATGAGCTCAAATCACTGTGCCGGGAAATTGAACTCGATAACAGCTATGCACTCGATAACATCGAAGTGCCCGATGCCTCAGAGCCAAAGGGGTTGCTACGCATTGGTGATTTACCTGCTTATCGTTCCGATATGCTCGTGCGCCGTGCGCGTTCTCTGCAAAAGACCAAAGATGCCCAGCAGAATCATGTGACGCTGCATAGTCACGATGTAAAAAATCTGGGGGTAGAGGAGGGAGCGGTCGTGACCCTCGAACAGCAGGACGCTACCGTCATGGTTAGCGTCAAGGTCGACGACGGCGTCCCGGTTGGCTGCGCGTGGTTGCCAATCGGTAGTATCGAACTTGCAGGTTTCGGCAGTTTGTTTGAGCCGGTAACACTGGTAGCGGGAGGCTGACGTGGGATTCTTTGCCGGCTTGTGGCTGTTAATCTGGACAGTCATCAAAATCTTGATGATCGTCGTGCCCTTGTTGTTGTGCGTCGCTTACCTTACGTATGCAGAGCGCAAAGTCATCGGCGCAATTCAGGTGCGCAAAGGGCCGAACCGGGTAGGGTTTGCCGGTTTGCTACAGCCTATTGCAGACGTCCTGAAGTTGTTGACGAAAGAAGTACTGGTCCCGACCAACTCTAATCGGTTTCTGTTCTTAATAGCGCCAATTCTGTCGCTTGCACCGGCGTTTGCTGCATGGGCCGTCATCCCGTTCAGTGACACCAAGGTGCTGGCAGATGTGAATGCCGGATTATTGTATGTGCTGGCCCTGACATCGCTTGGCGTGTACGGAGTAATCATTGCCGGCTGGGCTTCAAACTCCAAGTATGCCTTTCTGGGGGCTATGCGATCGGCCGCTCAGATTGTCGCCTATGAAATTGCCATGGGCTTTGCGCTGGTCGGGGTATTAATGGTCGGTGGCAGCCTCAACCTGGGTGATATTGTCAGAGCTCAGGAAGGCAGCATATTCCATTGGTTCTGGTTACCCTTGTTCCCGTTGTTTATTGTGTACTTCATTTCTGGGGTTGCAGAAACCAATCGCGCACCGTTTGACGTAGCCGAAGGTGAATCAGAAATCGTAGCCGGTTTTCATGTCGATTATTCCGGTATGGCCTTCGCGCTGTTCTTTCTGGCTGAGTACGCCAATATGATCATGATTGCCGCACTGGCTGTGATCATGTTCCTTGGCGGCTGGCTCTCACCGGTGCCCTTCATCCCTGATGGTATCGGTTGGTTCTGTGCCAAAACAGCCTTTATGTTGTTCTTTTTTCTGTGGTTCAGAGCAACCTTTCCACGCTATCGCTACGATCAGATCATGCGACTTGGCTGGAAAGTATTCATTCCCGTGACTATCGTCTGGCTCACCGTGGAAGCGGTGGCGATTCTGCTGGAGATCAGCCCATGGTTCGACCTGAGAGCTGCATAATATGACTGGTAATGTAAAAAGTTACTTTAAGAGCTTCATGCTGCTTGAGCTGCTCAAGGGCATGAGTCTGACCGGCAAATATCTGTTCGCAAAGAAATTCACCGTACAGTATCCAGAAGAAAAAACACCCCAATCACCTCGCTTTCGCGGGCTGCATGCTCTGCGCCGTTATCCCAACGGAGAGGAGCGCTGTATTGCCTGTAAGTTGTGTGAGGCTGTTTGTCCGGCGCTTGCTATTACAATCGAATCGGAAGAAAGAGCAGACAACACGCGTCGCACAACACGATACGACATTGATCTGTTTAAATGTATTTTCTGCGGTTTTTGTGAAGAGGCCTGTCCGGTCGACTCAATTGTCGAAACACGCCTGTTTGAATATCACTTTGAAAAGCGCGGTGAGCAAATCATGACCAAAGACAAGTTGCTCGCTATTGGCGATAAGTTCGAATCCCAAATCGCTGCCGATCGCGCTGCCGACGCAGCTTTCCGCTGAGGACTGCCGATGGACTTTAAACTATTTGTATTCTGGCTGTTCGCACTGATTCTCATCGGCGCGGCGGTAGGGGTGATTACCACTCGCAATCCGGTTCAGGCAGCGTTATTTCTGGTGCTGGCGTTTTTTAACAGCGCAATCATCTGGATGCTGATGGAAGCTGAGTTTCTGTCTATTACCCTTGTGCTTGTGTATGTGGGGGCGGTGATGGTGCTGTTCCTCTTTGTGGTGATGATGCTCGATATCAACCTGCTGCCACAGAGGGAGGGCTTTACCAAATACTTACCCTGGGGCGGGCTGGTCGGTGCTGCAATCGTGGTGCAGATGATTATTTTGATCCGGGTAAAGTGGGGCTCGACTGAAGACTACCCTGCGCCGGTGCCGAAAGAAGCAGGTTACAGCAATACCGAAGAGCTGGGTCTGGCGATCTATACCGATTACCTGTTTCAGTTCGAGGTTGCCGCGATGATTCTGCTGGTGGCAATTATTGCGGCTATTGCACTGACGATGCGACGTCGGCCGGACACCAAATATCAAACACCGGGTGAACAGGTGCAGGTTAAAAAAGAAGACCGCTTGCGAGTGGTTTCAATGGAAGCGGAGAAATAGGCATATGATCCCTCTTTCCCACTACCTGACACTGGGTGCGATACTTTTCGGTCTGAGCATCGCGGGCATTATTCTCAATCGCAAAAATATCATTATTATTCTGATGTCGATCGAGTTGATGTTGCTTGCGGTTAACATGAACTTCGTTGCTTTCTCTTACTTCTTAAACGATACGGCCGGACAGGTGTTTGTCTTTTTTATCCTGACTGTCGCAGCCGCTGAAGCCGCTATCGGGCTTGCCATTCTGGTGGTGTTATTTAGAAACCGGGGCTCCATTAACGTGGACGACCTCAACGAGCTTCAGGGGTAACAGATAATGAAGCTAATCTACATACTTACCCCGCTGGCTCCATTGTTCGGTGCTATTGCCGCCGGTTTTTTTGGCAAACAGCTCGGGCGCACAAATTCCCATCGAGTAACGATTGCCGGCGTCGCCGTTGCCTTTCTGTTTTCATTGATAGCCCTGTTCAAGAACCTTGGTTCTGACGGTGCGGTGTTTAATGAAACCATCTACACCTGGATGATCAGTGGCGATATCAAGTTCGAAGTTGGTTTTCTGGTAGATCGCCTGACCGTTGTGATGATGACAGTGGTCACGTCGGTGTCATTGATGGTACACATCTACACGATCGGCTATATGCATGACGATCCAGGCTATCAGCGGTTTTTCAGTTATATCTCACTGTTCACTTTTGCCATGCTGATGCTGGTGATGGCCAATAACTTCATGCAGCTGTTCTTCGGCTGGGAAGCCGTCGGACTGGTGTCTTATCTGTTGATTGGCTTCTGGTACAAAAAACCCACCGCCATTTTTGCCAATCTCAAAGCCTTTCTGGTCAATCGGGTGGGGGACTTCGGTTTCCTGCTGGGTATCGCAGCTGTTGTGATGTACACCGGTACGCTGAACTACACAGAAGCATTTGAAGCTGCTCCCGCATTGCAGGGCGAAACCATGGAATTGTTTCCGGGCGCCGGCTGGTCGGTGCTGACGGTTATGTGTATTTGTCTGTTTATCGGGGCGATGGGCAAGTCTGCGCAAATTCCGTTGCATGTCTGGTTGCCGGATTCGATGGAGGGGCCAACACCCATCTCCGCATTGATCCATGCGGCAACAATGGTTACCGCTGGGATCTTTATGGTTTCACGGATGTCACCACTGTTCGAAATGTCCGAAACAGCGCTGAGTTTTGTCCTGGTGATCGGCGCGCTGACAGCACTGCTGATGGGGCTGATCGGTATTGTGCAAAACGACATCAAGCGGGTGGTGGCTTATTCCACACTGTCGCAACTCGGCTACATGACAGTGGCACTGGGGGCTTCCGCCTACAGTGCGGCAATTTTCCATCTGATGACCCATGCCTTTTTTAAGGCGCTGCTGTTCCTTGCAGCAGGCAGTGTCATTATCGGTATGCACCATGAGCAGGACATCCGCAAGATGGGTGGCCTCAAAAAGTACATGCCGGTGACTTACTGGACATCGCTGATCGGCTCCCTGGCACTGATCGGGTTTCCGGGTTTCTCGGGGTACTTTTCCAAGGACGCTATCATCGAGGCCGTGCATGCCTCTCAAATCCCCGGAGCCGGCTTTGCTTATCTTTGCGTGTTGCTCGGGGTATTCATTACCGCGTTTTACAGTTTCCGTATGTTCTTTCTTGTGTTTCACGGCGAAGAACGCATGGATACACATACCAAAGAGCACTTACACGAGTCGCCCGGTGTGGTGACGGTGCCGTTGATCCTGCTGGCGATACCGTCGGTAATTCTGGGGGCATTTACTATCGGTGGCATGCTGTTCGGTGACTACTTCGGCGATGCGATCGTGGTGGCACCGGAACACAATGTACTCGCCGAAGTCGGATCGCATTACCACGGGCCGTTAGCATTTGTCTTACATGGCTTCAAAACGCCTGCGTTGTATCTGGCATTAAGTGGAACGCTTGCGGCCTGGTTTATTTATCTGCACCGTCCGGACATTGCCGATTGGTTCGCAACGAAATTCGGGTTCCTTCATCGCCTGTTGGAAAACAAATACGGTTTCGACGATTTTAATCAGAAAGTCTTTGCCGGCGGCAGTCTTAACCTCGCTGACAAGTTGTGGAACATCGGCGATGTGAAATTGATTGACGGTGCCATGGTCAATGGAAGCGCGAATAAAATCGGGCTGCTTTCATCGTTTGTTCGCACTGTGCAGAGCGGTTTTCTCTATCACTATGCTTTTGCCATGATCATCGGGTTACTGGCAATGCTATTTGTTTTGTCTTTTACAAACTGAAGGCTCGAGGGTCATGAGCATTATCAATAATCCCTTTGCGGGCAGATCGATCGGTGTGACATTGCGTTCGATTGCTCTTCTGCAGCCTTCTCATGGCGGTCGCGACTGATGCCATTACTAAGCATAATTATCTGGTTGACCATACTTGGCGGAATTCTGGTTCTGTTTGTCGGTGACCAAAAGTGCCGACCGGTAGCGCTGGCAATTTCTATTGCTGCTTTTTTGTTCAGTCTGCCGCTTTATTTCGGCTTCGATACGTCAACTGCGCAAATGCAATTCACCGAAAATGTCGCCTGGTTGCCTTCGTTCGATATCAACTACGCGCTCGGTGTTGATGGTATAGCCATGCCGTTGATACTGCTGACCACCTTTATCAACATCATTGTGGTGGTGTCTGCGTGGGAAGTGATAGAAGACAAGCCGGCAATGTACCTTGCTTCGTTTCTAATCATGACAGGCTTCATGGTCGGTGTTTTTGCAGCCACCGACGCGATTCTGTTTTACATTTTCTTTGAAGCTACCTTGATACCTATGTTCCTGATTATCGGTATCTGGGGTGGGCCTCGACGCGTCTACGCGACTATCAAGTTCTTCCTGTATACCTTTCTTGGTTCGGTATTCATGCTGGTGGCGCTTATTTACCTGTATTCAAACGCCGACACTTTCGCGATCTCTGCTTTCCACGACCTGCCAATTGAAGCGAACGCGCAAACCTTGATTTTTCTCGCCTTCTTTATCGCCTTTGCAGTGAAGATCCCGATGTGGCCGGTACACACCTGGTTACCCGATGCGCACGTCGAGGCACCTACTGCGGGCTCTGCAGTGCTGGCGGCAATTATGTTGAAAATGGGGGGCTATGGGTTTCTGCGTTTCAGTCTGCCGATTGTGCCGGATGCAAGCCAGCAGCTCTCCTGGCTGATGATCCTGCTTTCTTTGATTGCTGTCGTCTACATTGGCTTTGTGGCGCTGGCACAGTCTGATATGAAAAAGCTGATCGCCTACTCATCTATTTCACACATGGGCTTTGTCACACTCGGGATGTTTATCGTGTTCGGTGTGCTGGACGACGGTCAGTCAAGCAGCCATGCCATTATGGGTATCGAAGGGGCCATGGTCCAGATGATTTCGCATGGTTTTATCTCAGCTGCCATGTTCCTGTGTGTCGGGGTTGTCTACGACCGTATGCACTCACGAATGATTTCAGACTATGGTGGTGTGGTGAACACAATGCCTGTCTTTGCCGCTTTTATGGTTTTCTTTGCAATGTCCAATGCGGGGCTGCCGGGTACCTCCGGGTTTGTCGGTGAGTTCATGGTGATACTGGCAAGCTTCAAAGCAAATTTCTGGTTTGCGTTCCTTGCTGCCACCACACTGATTCTCGGGGCGGCCTACACCTTGTGGATGGTTAAACGTGTGATCTTTGGTGAAGTTGCCAATGAAAAAGTGGCCGCGCTGACTGACATCAATCAACGCGAAAAATTCATGCTCGGTGTGCTCGCTGCAATGGTGCTGTTTTTCGGTCTGTGGCCCCAGCCGCTGGTAGATGTCATGCATGCCTCGATTGCTAATCTGGTGCAGCATGTCACCGTGTCTAAATTGTAGAGGGCGATCCGAATGAACAATATTGGCCTTGCTACACCTGAAATTTTCCTGCTTTGCGCTATCTGCGTTATTCTGGTTGGTGATCTTTTTGTCAGTGAAGATCGTCGACCGCTGGCTTATGC
>JAHDHK010000241.1 GCA_020631335.1 Chromatiales bacterium | reverse complement strand
GTGGTGGTGCCAAATAGCAATGTGGTGTTGAAACACAACGGAATATTAAGCGATCATTTTCCTTTGGGTGCGATGTGTCTTATTGCCTGAATGTTTTGTTTCGGATATTAATCGAGTGCTGATGTCAGCGGATGAGCGCTGTCCAGTGTGTAGTATCGAAACCAGTCGTACTGTGCAACAAGCGGTAACTGATCAAGATTCCATTCACCACCGAACCATTTGGCTATTTTTCTGTCCGGCAGCCAGAAGTTCATCAGGATAGTGGCGGGTTGATTTGGGAAGTTGCCGCCGGCTGCATCTATCTCGCTTTTAGTGACTGTCCGCTTATGCCGGCCATCGACATAAAAGTGTATTTGCTCTGGCAGCCAGTCAATCGTGTAGACATGCCAGTCGGCAGAGTGATCAGCCCCTATGTCTTCGTGCTGCTCTGTATTGTGGGTGCATTTGTAGCGATCGCATTCATGAAAATCCGCAGCATGATTCGAAATAACATTGGTACTGATCTGATCTGGCAGACGGCCCTGTAATTCTATGTCTATTTCCTGCCAGGGATCTTTGTAGAACTGAAACGTAAACAGGCTTTGCACAAAGCCGCTGGAGTCGGGGCTTTTCATTCTTGCCTCATATCTGCCATACGGACCGTGCTCGACTAATGAGCGCAGCTCTCCTGAGGCGCAGGGTTTTTGCTCAACCATTTTTAACTCATGGCGACTGTAGCTTGCAGCAACGTCACGCTTTTCCATCACCAGTCGCATAATGCCGTCACTGTTGAAGCTGACATGTTCTGGTTCATCAACAAAGCGACACTCGTTGTCGGGAAACCCGCCTGTGCTGCGTTCCCATACGGAGTCATCAAAGTGATTGAAACGATCATCTATCCTGAGTGTGTAGCCGGCTGGACAGGGGGCGTAATCCGGGTAGGTCGCGAGAGTGAGCAGGTTTTCGTCACAGGCAGGATTATCCGCAGCGACTGTAGTGCCGCCGGCAGCACCGGGTGCAGGGGTATCTGCCGCATCTATACTGGCCGGTATACCGCTCAGGGCGACCACCAGGGAAATGGAAAGCGCTTTTGCGGCAGAAAACATTCCTGTACCGCTCAATGTGCTCTTGTCATGTGTTGTGCCTTTGTAGAACTGAAACGTAAACAGGCTTTGCACAAAGCCGCTGGAGTCGGGGCTTTTCATTCTTGCCTCATATCTGCCATACGGACCGTGCTCGACTAATGAGCGCAGCTCTCCTGAGGCGCAGGGTTTTTGCTCAACCATTTTTAACTCATGGCGACTGTAGCTTGCAGCAACGTCACGCTTTTCCATCACCAGTCGCATAATGCCGTCACTGTTGAAGCTGACATGTTCTGGTTCATCAACAAAGCGACACTCGTTGTCGGGAAACCCGCCTGTGCTGCGTTCCCATACGGAGTCATCAAAGTGATTGAAACGATCATCTATCCTGAGTGTGTAGCCGGCTGGACAGGGGGCGTAATCCGGGTAGGTCGCGAGAGTGAGCAGGTTTTCGTCACAGGCAGGATTATCCGCAGCGACTGTAGTGCCGCCGGCAGCACCGGGTGCAGGGGTATCTGCCGCATCTATACTGGCCGGTATACCGCTCAGGGCGACCACCAGGGAAATGGAAAGCGCTTTTGCGGCAGAAAACATTCCTGTACCGCTCAATGTGCTCTTGTCATGTGTTGTGCCGGACATGTTAATTCCTTTCCCTGTTGAGATGCTGGGCAGTCGACTTTTCAGGCTTATGGAGAAATGTCGACCAGTTCCACCAAGTCTTTATCTGACAGAGCAGTTCTATTCTCTCGACGGTTTGCTGACAACGTAAACCGTATTGTCCGGAATACATCATATTGATTTGTTCCGGCCTTTAATGGCCGGGCCGAGTTAATCAATAGGTGACGTTTTTGTCGCTACATTCGATATTGACCGGGTCGATATTTACCTTTAGCTTTGCAGTAGTTCTACCGGAGACGATTATGTCTGATACACATGTTCTGGCTAAGGTTCTGGAGCCCGTATCGGGGGCCAGAGGGCTGCCAAACGAGCACTACACCGACCCTGATGTTTTTGATGAAGAACGCAGGCATGTATTGTTTGCAAACTGGTCCGGTATCGGCTTCGGTAAGAACATACCCGACACCGGAGATACCTGGCCTGTCGACTTTCTGGGTATGCCGTTGTTGATGGTTCGCGACGAAGACGGCAGCATTAATGTGTTTCAGAATACCTGCCGGCACCGGGGAATGATTCTGGTAGAACAGCCGAAAAAGGTTCGCGGTACGATTCGCTGCCCGTATCACTGCTGGTGCTACAGCCTCAAAGGCGATTTACGCGCGACTCCACATGTCGGTGGACCCGGGCACAACACGCATGAAGAGATTGTTCATGAAGACCTCGGGCTGTTTCGTATCCGCTCTTTTGTCTGGCAGGATGTGGTCTTTGTCAACGTAGACGGAAACGCGCCTGCATTTGAAGAGGCCAATGCTCATTTGTTGAAGCGCTGGAAAGAATTTGAACGCGATCTGTACCATGGCGGGGAAAAAGCATCTTTCAAGCTTGAGGTCGACACTAACTGGAAACTCGCTGTTGAGAATTATTGCGAGAGTTATCATCTGCCGTGGGTACACCCCGGGTTAAACAGCTACTCACGGCTTGAGGATCACTATCATATTCAGGAGCCGGGGCTTTACTCAGGGCAGGGCACGATGGTTTACCGTCAGCTCAGTGGTGAAGCGGGAGAAGTGTTTCCGGACTTCGATGGGCTTAGCGAACATTGGAATACCGGTGCAGAATACATCGCTGTATATCCTAACGTGCTGCTTGGTGTACATCGTGACCACACCTTTGCGATTGTCCTTGAGCCGGTGACGTTGAATAAGACTGTCGAGCATATCGAGCTCTACTATGCCAAGCCGGCAGATAAGCTGCCTGAGAGTCTCATTGAGAAAAACTCCGAGCAGTGGAAAGAGGTTTTCAAGGAAGATATCTTCGTGGTTGAGGGCATGCAAAAGGGACGGCAGGGTGTGATGTTTGATGGTGGTAAATTCTCACCGGAAATGGACGGACCGACACATTGCTTTCATCATTGGGTGGCATCGCGTTTAATGCAGGGCAGAAATTCAGCTGATAAACCTGTGTGACTCTGACCCGGTGATGGTTAATTGAACGAGGTTCTGCACACCAAATTACTGAAAGCACATGAGTGCGACGATACTGCGACGCTTGCGCTGCTATACGCTCAGGCGGCCGATGAGTCGCAGGGCACTGGCGATACTCAGGCCATGTTTTTCTTTCTGACGCAGGCGTATATCTTTGCACTGGACAGTGGTTTGCCTGTCGCAGCAGATTACAATCGAAGGCTGGCGAAGCACGGGCGTGATGTACTACAAAAGGACTTGACCGGCAGTCAGCTGGATACGCATCGGTGACTCAACGCATACTGACCGGAAATCAAACCCGGTCAGTATTTGTGTTTATCGCCACGATAGTCAGGCGTTTATTTATACCGACAGATTGATCTACTGTGGCAGCAGTACGGTGTCTATGACATGAATGACGCCGTTGCTGGTGTCTATGTCTGCCGACGTTACTGTTGCGTTGTTAATCATTACGCCGTCGGTGGCGTTGATAGCGATAGTCTGTCCGTTAACAGTGGTGGCATCCATGGTTTTACCTGCGATATCACCGGACATAACCTTGCCGGGTATGACATGGTAGGTCAGGATCGCAGCGAGTTTGTCCTTGTTCGCAGGTTCAAGTAAAGACTCCACCGTACCCGCCGGAAGTGCGGCAAATGCTTCGTCGGTTGGCGCGAATACGGTAAACGGACCTTCGCCTTTTAAAGTGTCAACCAGTCCGGCTGCCTGAACCGCCGCCACCAGTGTATTGAATGAACCCGCAGCCACGGCGGTATCAACGATATCTGCAGCGGGTGCCGCATCCATCATCTTGGCTTTACTCATTTTATCTTTCATTGTGCTACAGCCCGCCAGCGCGATAATGGCAGTGGTAGCGACGATCAGTTTAAGTGCTTTTAGGGTGGTCATGAACATTCCTGATGATTGAGTTGTCGGTGGTTGAAGATGCCGCCGGTAGCGGACAACATCACAATCATAAGGGGAGGTATGTGAACAGCGTGTGATCACCTCATGTCAAAACAAGACAGCGCTGTAAATCATCGGAGTCAGTTGCAAACGCGAGCGTCGAAGATGGCTGTTAGTAAGCAGAGTGTCGGTGTCACCCCGGTGTCGAAATATGTAGAGAGTAAAAACCGATGGTTGCTTTAAATCACAACTGACTGAGCAGAGAGCTTAACGTTCAACTGCATGCTGCCTTCGTTAATCAGCCAGCGTCGAAGGGTATAGGTGCGTAATCCCTGAGCGTGCATCGGGTCGGCATTGGCCAGAGACTTTGCTTCTTCCAGGCTCGCTGCACGATAGATAATCATTCCGGTGCCCTCCATGTGTTCGCCGCTTTCGTCAGACAAGGGTCCGGCGAAGGCAAGTGCACCGGCTTGTTCCAGTTGTGCCTGATAGGCCAGATGCTCCGGCAGTACTGCTTTAACCATTTCCGGCGGTTTAGCCGGTGTGCTAATCGCGACAAACATTTCGCAGGCGAGCGAGCCGCGCTCTTTGGCGGCGGCTTTGTAGTCAGACCAGGCGATCATTCGGGTGTCTCCGGAAAATATCGATTTTATTTGACATGACGGTAAATAATCGTCATAAATAACCTACCATAACTGAGGGAAATAACGAATGAGATTTCTGGTCGGGACCGCTGCGGGTCAGTCGGAAGCACACGTGTATTCAGTGTCAGGCGAAGAGGCCTTTGATCTGACAGCAGCTGATGCCACGATCGGGCACGACCTGATGGCGCTGATCTATCGGGGAGACCTCTCCGCACTTGCCGAGCTTCAAACCAGTGCTGTGCCATTGTCGTCTATCACCCCGGCACTGCCTGTCGAGCAGCCTGGAAAAATTATTTGTCTGGGCTTGAATTACGTCGATCACATTAAAGAGGGTGGTTACGACGTGCCGGAGTATCCCGCATTGTTTATGCGCGGGCTGAACTCGATGATACCTGCCGGTGCACCGATGGTGCTGCCCGCATGCTCTGAACAGCTGGATTACGAAGTAGAGCTGATGGTCATTATCGGCAAGCGTGGAAAACACATTGCCGAAGAGAATGCACTCGATTACGTGTTCGGTTACAGCGTATTCAACGATGGCTCAGTGAGAAATTACCAGCGAAAGACTCATCAGTGGACACCGGGAAAGAACTTTGATGCGACCGGACCGGTTGGTCCGTATGTCGTCACGCCAGATGAGCTACCGAAAGGGGCGGCCGGGCTAAAAATAGAAAGCCGTGTCGGTGAAGAAATCCTTCAGTCGGCGAATACCTCAGAGATGTTATGGCCGGTGGATCGAACAATTGCCACTATTTCGGAGTTCGCCACCCTTGAGCCCGGTGACATGCTCGCCATGGGTACCCCGCCGGGTGTTGGTCATGCCCGTAAACCACCCAGGTGGCTGCGCGCCGGCGAAGTGGTTGAAGTTGAAGTGGAAGGGGTAGGTATCTGCGCCAATCCGATCGTTGCAGAAGCCGATGTCTGATTCAATCAACCCCGAAGCCGCTGCGGCTGCTCGAGAGCTGGCGCAGAATGAAGTCAGGGAGTTGCGACAGCGACTGCCGTCGCTGGATGACGACGCGATTAAAGTCATTCTCAGCGGAGCACGCTCACATTACGCATGGCAAGACAAGCCGGTACCCGATGCGTTGCTGGAGCAAATGTACGAGATCACAGCGCTCGGTGCGACCAGCATGAACAGTTGTCCGGCCCGGTTCTTTTTCGTTAAAAGCGAAGAGGCCCGGGCTAAGCTTGCGAAGTCGTTAAAGCCGAAAAATGTAGAGAAGATGACGAGCGCGCCGGTGACGGTCATTATTGCTCATGATCTCGATTTCTGGAAAGAGTTGCCTTTCCTGTTTCCTCACGAAGATCGTCGGGCATTGTTTGAAGGTAAAGATGCTCATATAGAGACCACTGCTTTTCGCAACGGCACCTTGCAGGGCGCTTATTTAATGATTGCGGCACGCGCACTGGGGCTGGATGTTGGTGCGATGTCGGGCTTTTCGAACGAAATAGTAGACGAAGAGTTTTTCAAGGGCAGCAGCCTGCGTTCCAACTTCTTATGCAACATCGGCTACGCTGATGAATCAGCGCTGTTTGGCAAACTGCCGCGCTTTCCTTTTAACAAAGCTTGCAGCTACCTGTAGGAATTCGCATGGCAATAAGAGAAAAAACCACGGTTAAACTCAGTGCGAACGCGGATTGTCCATCGCACTCGCTGGCAAACGTGAGCGTACGGGATCTGACCTTCGCTATCGATGAGCCTGAGGCTCGAGGTGGCACCAACCTCGGCCCGACACCGACAGATACCGCACTGGCAGCATTGATTGGATGCACCAATGTGATTGGACATAAATGCGCAAAATCTCTGGGGGTGGATATCGGCCACCTTGAGATAAGCGCTACCTGCGACTTTGATCGTCGTGGTGTAACACTGGAAGAGAGTATTGACGTGCCGTTTCAAAAAATCGTACTGAACGTAAAGGCAAACGGCCCGGCAACTCAGGAAGAGCTTCAACAGGTGGCCCTTGAGGTCACTAAGTACTGCCCGCTTTCCATCTTGTTTAAACAAGCGGGTACTGTGGTTGAGGAAAACTGGCAATCTGCCTGACAGGGCGTTGTAAAACGACGTGTTTGATTGGCTGTACGAGCAGAAACTTCGCACAGAAGTCGAACGTTCTCAGACAACTTTGCACAGAATCAATACAGAACCTGTCGGGTTCGAATAATGCGATCACACATCAAGCTGGAGGGCTTATGAAAAATTTATTGAAAACTACACTTGCCGGTGTTGCTGCCGTGCTGGCAATGTCCGGTCCGGCTCAGTCGACCGAAACCATCAAAGCGGTTGTTATTGACGGTTATCCCGCCAAGGCCATGTGGGTCAAAGAGTTCAGTGGTTTTTTTATCCCTGAAGTCGACAAGCGCCTTGCCGAAAGCGGCAATTACAAAATCGACTGGCAGGAAAGTTACGGCGGCGCCATCGTGAAGCCGAAAGGCGTGCTCGAAGGGATTAAACTCGGTCTCGGCGATATCGGCATTGTGACCACAATATTCCATTCCTCAAAACTCCCTACTCAGGCTCTGTCGGCGGTTACGCCTTTTATCGCGCCTGATTCACGTGCCGTTGCTGCTGCGGTAGATGAAATCGCCAAAGAGTTCCCGACGATGCGTAAGGAATTCGAAAAACAGAATCAGGTGTATCTTGCTACCGGTGTTGTACTTGATACTTATCAGGTGTTCAGTCGCAATCCGATCAATTCACTTGCCGATCTGGAAGGCGGCAAGGTCGCCGGTGCCGGCATGAATCTGCGTTACCTCGAAGGTATTGAAGGTGCTGCAGGTGTACGTGGTGGTTTAACCGACTTTTACACCATGCTTCAAACCGGCCTGGTAGATCATGCAATGTTGTGGCCCGAAGCTGCCAAAACGTTCAAGATCGCTGAGGTAGCTCCCTACATGCTGCGTGCAGATCTCGGTGCAGTGAATTCGAAGACAGTCACTGTCAATGCAGACTTCTGGAAAAAGCTTCCCGACGAAGTCAAACAGGTTCTGACTGATGTGGCTCTGGCGTACCGGGATCACGTTGCATCTGTTGCAATGGACAGAGCGGCTGAAAGCCGTACAGCGTATGAAGAAGCTGGCGGCACCATCGTCGAAATGGATGCAGCAGAGCGGGCAGCGTGGGCAAATGCGATGCCTAATATTGCATTGGAGTGGGCGAAGCAACTCGACGATGCGGGAGAGCCAGGAACCGATATGCTCAACGCCTACCTGGGTAAGCTGAAAGCGGCCGGTTACGAACCCACCCGTGACTGGGCTCAATAAGCGGTCGGCTGCGTAATTCTACAGTGAAAGCACTACGCGCATTGTCGGCGTTAACCGATCGAATCGCCATGATTGCCAATGCTGCCGGAACACTGGTGGTATTGGCTCTTGTGGCGGTTGTGAATTACGACGTGGTGGCGCGTGGTGTATTCAACCTGCCATTCATGGGTGCTGTTGAAGTGGTGCAGTTTTCAATGGTGCTGATTGTCTTTCTTCAACTGCCTGATGTTATCAGAGTCAATCGTCTAACCCGTTCAGACGGCTTTCTGGTACTCGCGTCAACAAAGTTCCCTCGTTTTACGCAGGTGCTGGGGCAGGTTATCAATCTGGTTGCCGCAGTGTTTATGTTGCTGGTAGCGATAGCCATCTGGCCGGAGTTTGTTGAAATGCTTGAGACCAGAGATTTCTTTGGTGTACCGGGCGTATTCACTGCGCCATGGTGGCCGATCAAACTGGTGATCTTTGTGAGCGCTGCAATCTGCAGTTTGATGTTTCTGCTGAAAGCGCTGCTGGCGTTTTCGAATGTTGATCGTTCCAGCGGTTCCGGGGAGGCTTAGATGGATCCGCTACAGATAGGTATTGTGTCAGTGCTCGCTATTGTGGTGCTGATATACCTCGGTGTGTATATACCGATCGCATTGGGCGTTGTCTCTTTTGTTTCAATCTGGCTCATGCGTGATAATTTTGACCTCGCGATGAACCTGTTGAAAATCGCCATTAGCGACAGTGTCATGGAGTATACGTTTGCCACCGTGCCATTGTTCACCTTCATGGGGCTTATTGTTTCAAAAGCCGGAATGGGGGGAGACATATACGATGTGATGAACGCGGTGTTCCGGCGTGTGAAGGGCGGCATTGGCAT
>JAHDHK010000240.1 GCA_020631335.1 Chromatiales bacterium | reverse complement strand
GGGTGATTCAAAAATATGATAGCGAGCTGAATCGTGCGGATCCGGTATTATGCTCCAGCCGAAAAGCTTACCGTAAAAATCACGCACCGCCTCAATCGAATCAACATGTAGTTCATGGTTACAATTGGAACTATGTGCAGTGTGTTCTGCGGCAGGTAAAAAACCCGGCCCTTCGTACAAGGTGAATCCTGCCCCCGCCGGGTCACGTATTAGCGCATACAGGCTTTGCTCATCAAACGGCGCCGGCTCGAGCTCACAGCGGGCACCCAGTGAAGCTGCTAACTCGAACGTGGCGTGGATTGACGGCACCTGAATGTAAGACATCCAGAACGACGGCATATTAATCGTTCGAAAAAACTCGGGCATCGGGTAGATACCGGCAACCGGCGTCTTTCCGTTAAAACACAGTGAGTAGTCTGCCTGCAGCGTCTCCTGCGTCGCAGCAGGGAAACTCCAGCCCATGGAAGCGCTATAAAACTTCTGTGCTTTTTCCGGACTATAAGTAGACAGATCAGACCAGATAAAACTCATGCTTGTTGGCTGCCCGGTAACTGATCAGGGAGATCAAACTGTTGCACAAACGCGACTGCTCTGGCCATCGGGTCTTTATAAAATTGACCCGGTAACCGATGCCGGTAACGATGACAGAAAGACTCGCCCGCAGGACTGATGTTCAGCTCGTCAATCTCTGCAGACCATCCCGGAAACCTACGGCGCATTTTACCAAAGTAATGTTCCAGAAAACGTTGCCGGCAGCTAAACCCGTGGTAGTCAAACACATGATATCCGTTACTCACATAAACATGCATACCTCTAAACGGTTGATCAGGCACTATCACCGAGGCTTTCCATTCATTGCCTTGCGCCTGATCCAGAAAAGCCTGCGCCAGAATATGACAGGCACCGGCCGCAAAGAAATGCCTGTCGGGCCGGTGGAACATCCCTTTCAAGTCAGCCTTCTGTTCAGCGCTGCGAAAAATCATCAGGTAAACATACCGCTCTACACCCGCCAGTTGAGCAGGCGCTTTTCAGCAGCGCCAATCAGCCCGCTGACGACAACACCGAGCACCGAAAGAATAATCACTCCGACAAACAAGCGCTCCAGATCATAAAGCGAGCCTGCCTCTAGTATATATGCACCAATGCCATATTCAGCACCCAGCATTTCTGCAGCAACCAGAAGAATAATGGCAATAGCCAGACTGATACGAAGGCCCGACAAAATACCCGGCATCGCACCGGGCAATACAATTTTTCTCACGATGGAAAACCACGTCAGCCCGAAACTCTGTCCCATTCTTATCAGCGTGCGATCGACATTATCAACAGCGCCATAGGTTGCCACCACCGTAGGTGTAAAGGTGCCGAAAGCAATCAGCGCATACTTGGAACCTTCACCGATACCGAACCAGATAACAAACAGTGGCAACAGTGCGATTTTCGGAATCGGGAATATGGCGGCTATCAATGGCACCAGTCCCGATCGAATATAGGAAAACAATCCAATCAGCACCCCTGTACCTATACCGATAGTCACACCGATGGCAGCACCCACAACCAGTCTCATCAGTGAAGGCACCAGATGTTTAAATAACAGGCCACTGCTATAGAGCTCAATGAATGTCTGCAGCACATCACTGGGCCTGGGTAACGTCAACGCCGAAATCCATCCGGCCCTTGTTCCCCATTCAGCCAGGGCGATAAGCGCGACAAACACCACCAGGCCAACCCGACGCCGTGTCTTTGGCGCAAAACCCCCGCCCCGGAAGGCAACCTCCCTGACGACACCCTGCTCAGGCATTGATCAATTCTGCATCAGCCGCACGCGCTTCATCTCGCATGAGCTCCCACAATTGCTGCTGAAAAGCATCGAGGTCGTGATCGCCCGGCTTGCGCTCGGCAAGCGGTTTATCAATATCGATAACCTTTCGAATGCAACCGGGGCGTCGAGATAACACGACAATGCGATGCCCTAATCGCACCGCCTCTGCCAGGTTATGGGTAACATAGACGGCAGTAAATGGCTGCCTTCCCCACAACATGATCAGATCGTCCATAAGCAGTTCACGCGTTTGACTGTCCAGTGCAGACAAAGGCTCATCCATTAACAGTACAGCCGGATTCACCGCCAGTGCGCGGGCAATAGCTACCCGCTGCTTCATCCCGCCGGACAACTGCCTGGGCAGTGCGTGGGCGAAATCTGTCAGGCGGGTACGCTCCAGCACGTCGTCGATAATCTTTGTGGCATCACGCCCTCGTATACCGTGATCCTCGAGCACCAGTGAGACGTTACCCGATACAGAGCGCCAGGGCAGCAATGCGAAATCCTGAAAAATATAGGTCAGCGGATTAAGGCAACCAGCCGGCATTTCACCCCGCTGTAACACCTGTCCGGCAGAAGGCTTTTCCAACCCTCCGATAAAACGCAACAAGGTAGATTTGCCACAACCTGACGGACCGACAATACAAACAATCTGCCCGTCAGGAATACTCAGCGAAATATCACGCAGCACTTCCGCGTCACCATAGCGATGACTGATATCCGCCAGTTCAATTTTCATACTGCGTCAGCGCTTGATGCTCACCCCCCGATAATTTTCACATACGAACGATCTACCAGCGTGTCGATGGTAATGGATTTATCGACCAGATCTTCGGACTGGAACCAGGCAAGCTGATCTTCAATAGAACCAATATTCAGGGCAGCGCCACCGTTGATACGCATTGTGCCATTAATAATCGAAGGTGCTGCTTTCTCCCTGGGGCGATCGGTATATACATACTTGTGAATAAGATCCACCATCTCATCGACGCCCTTATCACCACCGGATTTGTCGATCATAGCGGCAGCATAGTCATCCGCCCCTCGAGAGAACGCCTGAATAAATTTTTCAGTCTGTTCCCGTTCATCAGCCGCGTTTTTGGCTGAAGTAAATACAGTAGTCACCTGATAATCAGGCAGATAATCGCTCACATTACCGATAACATGCAAAGCACCGGATCCGGCCAGAGGCTTTGCAATGTGTGGGACAATAGACCAGGCATCGACCTGACCGGACTTCATCGCACCGATGATTGCCCCGACTTTCTGCAATGGTTTGAATTTGAGTGTCACGTTTTCTGCGGCGGCAATTTTTGCCCCCATATAATGAAACGACGACCCGGACTGAGTCACCGCCCAGGCAGCACCGTCGAGATCTTCAGGAGCTTTCCGGCCCGCTTGAAAAGCCGCATCGGATACCAGAATTTTCTGGCCATCAATGCCTGCCTCTTCACTTAGTGCACCACCGATAACCTTGATCGCCCCTTTCTGCGCCAGATTGATCAGACCACCGGAGACAGCGGTCACCGCGTAGTCGATATCGCCACTGGCAATAGCTACTGCCATGGGTTGCGCTGCCTGAAAAAAAACAAACTCCACATCCAGGCCGGCATCAGCGAAATATCCGCGTTCAAGCGCAATAAAACTGGCTGAGTGCGACGTAAAACGCAGCGCCCCGACTTTTATTTTTTTGTTCGACGCCAGGGCCGGCCCCCGTATACTGCCGGCAGCCAGTGTTGCACCCATCAGCGCCAGTGCACGACGACGACTAAAACTCACCATTTGCTTCCTCCTGAACGACTCGACTTGAGACTTGTCCCAGTAGAAGAGAAAATCACCACGCTGTCAACCGGGCTTGCCCCCTGCTGTGCCGCCTGCCAACCTGACGTCCGGTTAAGCCGTACATTCGGCCTGTCACACTGCTACAGCGCCCCCCTGCATTTTTTAATACCGCTGCTGATCAAGTACCAAGCTATACTCTGTTTATCCAACAGATTGTTCACTGCTCACGCTGGAAAAACCTCACATAACCCTGCCTGTATTCGAGCAGCGACACCCGGAACCAGCTTTGTTTTCGATAACAGTTGAGTATTGTCACCTGCATAAGTACCGTAACGAATAAACATCTGTTAGCTTGTTTTGCACAACGCCTGAAAATGACTCCTGTTTTGAATTACAGCCAATACGTGTTGCTATTGATTTGTTTGCATATTGTTCCCGTGTACGCGGCAGACATAGTGACCCTGCAAGAAGAGCCGGCCAGACACCTACAGAACGCATCTTTTCGACACGGCATTAACTTCGCCGGAGATTTCGAAGTCATCCCCCGGGGTGCATGGGGCGCTCCGATCAAACGGGAATATTTTGATCTGGCAGCACAAGCCGGTTTTGATCACGTTCGTATCCCTGTTCGATGGTCGTCCCACACCGGCGCACAGCCTGACTACAAAATTCATCCCGCATTTTTTGAAGAGGTGGACTGGCTCCTCGATGAAGCAGAGCGCGCCGGACTCTCAGTCATTATCAATACCCATCATTTTGAAGAGTTGAATAGCGAACCGGAACACAACCGTGCAAAGCTACTGGCTATCTGGAAACAGGTTGCATGGAGGTATAGAAACAGACCTCACACACTCGCCTTTGAACTCAACAACGAACCCACCTTCGTTTTTGATGAGCAACCAGCGCTCTGGAACAACATTGCAGAAGACGCGCTACAGATCGTTCGGGACTCGAACCCCGATCGCCTGGTGATCATCGGCCCGGTGGGTTACAACCACCCGAACAGACTGCACGAACTGACACTTCCCGATGACGATAACCTGATGGCTACTGTCCATGTATACGACCCGGGATTATTCACGCTGCAGGGTGCCCCGTGGATGACACCACCGCCACCCACCGGTGCCTATTGGGATCCGCTTCAATTAACTTCAAGCAACGGCTGGCAGTTCGCCAGTTGGGACTCGACAGTGAACCCAACACGTGAAGGCATTGACATCGAATTCCATCGACAGTATGCAGCATTTGCCCTTAAGCGCGAGAGTCACCACCTTACACAAGATGAACTGGATCGCTCCCTGCTTGTGGTGGAGGCTACCGCAGACCTCTCGGTGATAGCGCTCTGCAATGTATGGACTGACGTCAAATCATCAGATTTTCTGGTCACACAAAAGAGCACAAAAAATCATCACCGATTGACCGCAGATTTATCTGCCTGCGGGCCAATTTACTCGATAGCGCTGCAAAGCGACTCACACCAGTCCGGGGCGGCGGTCATTTTGTCCGTCAGACTGTGCAACAAAAAAGACAAACCGCAACACAGTTGTGAATCACTACTGACCACACAAACAAACTTTCATGCCCAGGTAATGCATAAAGCCGGCATGTGGGCTGCTCAGCACCAAGTCCCCATGTATCTGGGAGAATTCGGCGTATACGATCCCCCGGACTCCCCTGTTGATCAGGCGTCCAAACTGGCATGGATACGATCATTGCGCCACGCAGCTGAATACTATGGAATTGGATGGGCGTTCTTCGAATTCGGTAATGAGTTCGGCGTGTATAACAGACGCAAAAATTCACTTAACCAAGCCATGCTTGATGCATTATTAAGATGACCAGGAGTGCGATTCATCTAATCCCAATGCTTTAAAAAACACTCAATATGCAGTGCCCTCTTACACTGCCTGGTCCATGGCAATCACCCGCGCCGGTGCTCCATCCGCCTGCGGTAGATTGAGCGGTAAGGCACACAGAAACGTTTTTGGTGTTTTGACCTGTTTTACCCCTACCAGATATTCAATGAGGGTCACGTTGTTTCGCAATAGAATATGATGGCTGACATGTTCTTCTATCGGTCTTACCTCCCCGTCAAGTAACCGCCTGATTGTCCAGTCCTGCGGAAAATCGAATGCCACCGCTGTCGGCTGACGCGCCAGCAGCCATTCACAGGATTCCGCCGTCAACCAGGGTGCATCCCGCCAGAACGCCTCCGTATGCCAGTCTCGCTGCTCATCCCAACACGTGCGAAAAAGAACGATCTCACCGTCACTTAAGTGCGCCGCCGCACGGCTCAGCCGACTGACATCAATTGCTTCATTAGGTGATATATCTTCCAGGTCGATGACTGCAGCCGGCCCCACCACTCTATCAAGTGTCAGGTCAGACAGGGTCGGGCCGCCCGGCACCATATGCCGCGGTGCATCAATATGCGTAAAGCCATGACAGCTTGTGGCCAGCGAGCTGACTTCAAATAGATCGCCCCGGCTGAAATCACCCCGTTTATCCCTGCTGACCGGCCAGCGTAGATGCCCTTGCGAAATGGGCATAGACAAGTCATAAATCTGCATACGATCTCTCTGCGTGACACGCATGTATACTGACATTCATCCATTGGAAATAGAATACCCGGCGTACTTCAGCCAAAAACTATCTCAATGTAAGCATTTTCACACCCGACACACCAGTCTCTCCTGTAATGCACTGGCATCACCGACAATTGTGTAAAATTACCGCCACACAGAGTCACTATCGTTGGCAAAAGGTTGCAAACCATCAAAAACGAAGACCGTGAAAAGCAAATTGCCAACAGCAAAAGAATAATTGCAATCATGTATGAGCATTTTGAGGCCGAATTTAAAGCCCTCATATCTGATGCAGCAGGGCTCAACATTCTGATAGAACAGCAGAGCAACAACGATGGAATCAAAAGCGGCCGTCTATCGCGGCAACCAGTCTTTTTCAATCGATAAGAAGCAGATATCTCCGCCTGCCGCTGACGAAGTACAGATCGATGTGGCCTATTGTGGTATCTGCGGCACAGACCTCCATATTTACCTTGGCCATATGGACGAGCGCGTGGGTGTTGAGCGCACCATCGGTCATGAAATGTCAGGCACTATCAGTGAGGTGGGTCGGGAAGTACACCACCTGAAAAAAGGACAGCCGGTTGTGGTACGGCCACTGGACCCGTGCGGCAGTTGTCCCGCCTGCGCTGCGGGCCATGAACATATTTGTCATTCATTGAATTTCATCGGCATTGATACCGAAGGTGCGTTCCAGCAAAAATGGAACGTACCCGCCGATACTATTCATAAACTACCCGAGTCACTTGACCTGGCACACGCAGCGTTAATCGAGCCGCTGGCAGTGGCTTGTCATAGTGTTAACCGCGCAAATGTAAAGCGTGGCGAAGACGTACTGGTGATTGGCGGCGGCCCCATCGGCATGCTGGTGGCACTGGTCGCACGCCACGCGGGCAGCAATGTCACCATCGCCGAAATCAACAGCAACCGACAGAGCTACGCAGCCAAACTCGGGTTTGACACCGGCAATCCGGACACTACCGATGTCGCAAAGTCTATGCATGCTAAAACGAATGGGAAAGGTGCTGATGTTGTCTTTGAGGTTTCCGGCAGCCAGGCCGGGGCTGAACTGATGACACAGGCCGCAGCCACCCGTGGACGAATCGTTATGGTGGCCATCCATGCCACAAAACCGAACGTAGATTTATTTCAATTCTTTTGGCGTGAACTTGAATTGATCGGCGCCAGAGTTTACCGAAAGGAAGACTACGACGAAGCCATGCAATTACTCAGTGCCTCAGTAGTAGACTGCGACAGTTTCATCACCGATATCAAACCACTTGAAGACATTCAAAGTGCATTTCAAATGCTAACCGCCAATCCAAATGCCATGAAAACGATGATAAAGATCTCAGCGTAATAGCGAAAAATAATCAGCAGAGTGTTGAAAAACGTGATGAGTGACGGTCTGAGAAGGCCCCTGACCGCTGTATAAGGGCAACCGAAAAAGCGCTGCTTATGGAGTAGTGAGCATTTTAACCGGGCTGGCATTCCAGGGCGAATCTAGCGCCCTCAGACCCAACGCAATTACTAACGCAACGGTTTTTAATAACCTGTCAGGTGTACAACACCGGATGCAACCAAAAGCGATTACAGCAAACGTGTTATTCCTAATTATCCGGTAAAAAACAATCACAATGAAAATCGCATTGAAAATCTGTATCAACTCCGAGGACGAACGCTGAAAACAGCCTGTTCGCAACCCGATAAATGCATGTGCCAGCCCCTGTACAAAAGTCAGCTATGCTCATGCACCCTGTAGCACAGGTAACCACACCGCCCGCGAGTAAGCATCTATGCCCTGCCTGAGATACTATGGACTGGCAACCCTTCACCAAGCTATGACGGAATCTCTGTGAGTTCAATCGACGACGCTCAAACCAGACGCAATGTTGCGGTGCTGGTCGCCGCCCAGGCATTTCTGGGTGCGCAAATGCCAATGGTGTTCGTCGTCGGCGGTCTTGCCGGCGCTATTCTGGCAGGTAATCCCTGCTTTGCCACATTGCCGATATCCATGGTGGTATTCGGTTCGATGACCACAGCCCCGTGGATATCCCCTTTAATGCAGCGCAAAGGGCGCAGATTCGGCTTCTTTATCGGGGCAGCAGGCGGGGCGTTGGGCGCAGCAATTGCCGCCATCGGTCTCATTGAAAAATCATTTGCGCTGTTGCTGCTCGGCTCTTACTTTACCGGCATTTACATGTCTGCACAGGGGTTTTATCGCTTTGCTGCCGCCGATAGCGCATCTGCCACGTTTCGACCCAAAGCCATTTCTTATGTGATGGCAGGCGGTTTATTGTCGGCAATTTTCGGCCCTCAGTTAAATAAGCTGATGTACGATCCCTCCTTTCTGCCGGTGATCGGGAAAAGCCTGCCACCGGTTCCCTTCCTGGGCACTTACCTGACAATTATTGTGATTAACCTGGTGGGTATGTTTCTTTTTCTCATGCTACGCCTGCCCGAAAACAATGCGGGCGCAAGCAGCACACTTAATGTCACCGAAAGCCGCACACGCAGGCAATTACTGCAGAGCCCCACCATCGTGGTCGCCATCATATGCGCCATGGTGTCTTATGCCCTGATGAATCTGGTCATGACATCAACACCGCTTGCTGTTCTGGGGTGTGGTTTCAGCAATGGAAAC
>JAHDHK010000239.1:1441-8864 GCA_020631335.1 Chromatiales bacterium | reverse complement strand
CAGGATTACTATGAGTTGTTGGGTGTCTCGAGGGACGCCGATGATGCACAACTCAAAAAGGCGTATCGTCGTCTGGCCATGAAATATCATCCGGATCGCAATCCGGGAGACGCTGAGGCTGAAGAAAAATTCAAGGAAGCCAAAGAAGCTTTCGAAGTACTCGGTGATGCAAACAAGCGTCAGGCCTACGATCGGTTTGGACACGAAGGCGTCAGTAACTCCGCCTCCGGTGGCGGTGCCGGTTTCGGTGGCGCAGATTTCAGCGATATCTTCGGCGATGTGTTCGGTGATATTTTCGGTGGCGGCGGAGGGCGCGGCCGACGCGCACGAGGTGGCGCCGATTTACAGTACAACCTCGATCTGACTCTGGAAGAGTCAGTTACTGGCATTGAGAAAAACCTGAAGATACCGACTCAGGTGATATGTAATCAATGTACCGGTACAGGTGCGAAACCCGGCTCTACACCGGTAAAGTGCGAAACCTGCAATGGCATGGGGCAGGTGCGAATGCAGCAGGGTTTCTTTTCAGTTCAACAAACCTGTCCTACCTGCAGAGGAAACGGCGAACAAATAAAAGATCCATGCGGTAAGTGTCGCGGTGCGGGCAGGGTGCAGGAGCAGAAAACCCTCTCGGTTAAAATTCCAGCAGGTGTTGATACCGGCGACCGCATTCGCTTGTCCGGTGAAGGTGAGGCCGGTGAAAAAGGTGCTCCGGCGGGTGATCTGTATGTGTTGGTGCAAGTCAAAAAGCATGAAATTTTCGAGCGCAATGACGATGATCTGCACTGCATCGTACCTATCGACATCATCACCGCAAGTCTGGGCGGCGAAATGGAAGTGCCTACGCTCACAGGGCGTGTGAATTTGAAAATTCCTGCCGGTACCCAGACCGACAAAGTATTCAGAATGCGTGGTATGGGAGTGAAGCCCGTTCGTGCCAATGCTGCCGGCGATTTGCTATGCAGAATCCAGATAGAAGTCCCGGTGAATCTGACCTCCGAGCAAAAAGCATTGTTCGAGCAACTCAGGGAAACTCTGTCGGGCAAGAAAGGGCAGAAGCATACACCGCGTCATACCGGCTGGCTGGATGGAATGAAAAAGTTCTTTGGCGACATGCGCCAGTAGCCAGACTCTCCGGGGCTGGTTTCCGGTTAAAAAAAACTAAAGACTTCGCTTTCGAGCTGGCAATGCCGGTCAGGTGTGCATTTTGCGTGTGCTGTTGAATTGACGGCTACACCGGAATACTGCATCAGTGAGTAATACAATAACAAAGCGCCTGCTGGGAATAGCCATGTGGCCGGTGTACGTGGTTCAGGTCTTCACCGGTGCGAAATCGTTTAAAGCCAACCCGGTGATCGGCAGTCCTTTATTGAATCGACTGGGATTGCATGTAGCCAGGGTGATCGTCGCGGCTATGGTTGCACGATTCCGCTATCTCTGTCTCAGTCCTCTTGCTGAGGCCGGACATCGAAAAAACTATTTGCGCGACGGCTTTATTGTGCTGCGGGACTATCTGCCCGAGGCTGAGTTTCATGCATTAAAAAGCGAAGTAAACGCCTTGCAGGGTGAAGTGCGTCAATGTGTGCAGGGCGATACACTGACCCAGCGCATCCTGTTAACTGATAACGTTCTCAAGGCAATGCCCACCTGTCAGCGTATGCTCTGGAGTAAGAAGCTGTTGGGGCTTTTCAAGTTTACTTCAGCTAAGAACAGCAATCCCATCTTCTATGTGCAGAATATAAAAAGTAATGTCGTTGATGATGCAGCTGATCCACAGCGCACACTGCATAGCGACACTTTTCATGCAACGATGAAAGCCTGGCTTTTTCTTGAAGAGGTTTCTGATCGCAATGGCCCGTTTACCTACGTACCCGGATCTCATCGATTAACTTTAAAACGCCTGAAATGGGAATATCAAAACAGCATTCAGGGGTCGGTGTTACCCAACTCTTACGGTGCTCGTGGTTCACTTCGAGTCAATGAGAGTGACCTCGCTACACTGGGGCTACCTTCCCCGAAGGCTTTCAATGTACCTGCCAATACCCTGGTGATTGCAAATACCAATGGTTTCCACAGGCGCGGAGAGGCAAAAGAGGTAAGTAGTCGAATGGAGATCTGGGCCTATAGTCGAACCAATCCGTTCAATCCGTTCCCGGGCTTTGGCCTTCGCTGGTACACACAGTTAAGTCACTTGGCGATACAAAAATACCTGGCCAGGCAGGATCGCATTGCCGAAGCTAAAGGCATGAAAGCGAGCTGGCACAGAGTTGGCGAAAATGCATTGCATGAAATGCCAGTAAGTAGTCGCAGTGAAAAATCGCCACGAAAACTCCCTGAAGTCGCCTGACGGTACGTGCCGGTAACGCGCACATACTTACTGAATCAACAATTTGACGTAAACTAACCGGCCCTAATTCAAAGAGCAGGCTTAATTGTCCCGTTACCGTCCTCCTACTGCGCCTTCCACACCCATCATTACCAAAGATGGCTATGCGATGCTTGAGGAAGAACAAGTCGCGTTATGGAAAAAGCGTCGGGAAGTAACCGCTGCACTGAGTGCTGCAGCAGCGGAAGGGGATCGCTCTGAGAATGCAGAGTACATTTACCGTAAAAAAGAACTCAGAGAAATAGATCGACGCGTTCGCTATTTGCAGAAGCGGCTGCCTGCTCTGAAGGTGGTTGATGAAAAACCAAGCGACCCTGCCAGGATTTACTTTGGAGCATTTGTCGAGCTCGAACAAGAGCAGGGCGACAACCTGTCGATCCGTATTGTCGGGCCTGATGAAATAGATTCATCCAGGCATTGGATCAGCATTGATTCCGTAATGGCGAAAGCACTGCTCAAAGCCACGGTGGGCGATGAAGTGACCGTGCTTGCGCCAAAAGGTGAATCGATTTACTACGTAGAGTCGATCAGGTACTGAAAGTACGCTAAGACGCTGGTTCGCTGGCAGGAATTTCGGTCAGCATTTCCGGGTCAATATGCTCTAGTAAAACAGCAGTACTGACTTCATCGCCTTGATAGATAATATCCTGTGAATTTCCATTGTTTGCTTCAAGCTCTACCGGCGTTTCGGTGGGCGCTGGCAAAGTAACCGGCAGTGCCTGGGGGGGGATGGATTCTTTTGCAGGATACGCAACGGCCAGCAAAAACGCCGCACAACACAGCAGAAAAATCTCGTAATGAGATACCGCTGACTTATTGGCAATTGCGTCATGGATGGGGGTAGGGGTATTAATTGTGTTCATTCCCGGTGCCGCTTCTATGCTGGCTGGTTCAGTTACCTTGGATGGAGTGAAGTCTAATACAGGATGCTGACCAGCACTCCCAAACCGGTTCACCTATTACTATCTGTTACAAATGAACGATTTTCTGTGACGCGCTGAGCACATTCATGTGACGAACAAGCCACAAATCGGTTGCTGATCGGGATGCGTCATGACATAATTTTGCTTAGCACATTGCGTTGACGACACCGAAAAATGCCACCAAAACTCGTTAAGGAAAAAACCCAGAAGATAGAGCTTCGCGTTACACCGGAAACCAAAATTCTCGTCCTTAAGATGGCTCAGGACGATGAGATCACTGTAACGAGATTCCTGGAAGGCCTTATCCTCAGAGAATTTAATCGCCGGCAACGTCGGGATTCGAGCAAAAAAACCGGCTAGATGGCCAGGCGCCGCACTGTCTTTGCGCGAAACCTTCAATATTCTGATTCTTCGGGCTGTGGCGCTGCTGTCGCAATTTCCCTATTCGGCCTGTACGGTGGTTAATACGATAATCAGGCATTCACTGATGAAAGAAAGAGTGCAGGGCTGGCCCTGGGTGCATGATGTCGACAAGTAATCAGCAGTAGCTGGAAACACGACTATGAAAGCTGTTTTCGATGAGCGTCAACAACGGCACGATCCCCGGTTTTTTCTCGTCAAGGGCAGGCTGTTATCCAGTACTGAACAACCGGAGAGAGCTAATCGTCTTCTGCACGGTCTGGAACAATGTGCAATTGAGGTCTCCAGCGCACAGAATTTCGGACGAGCGCCTGTCGCAGCTGTGCACACCGAACGCTATCTTGCCTTTCTCGAGTGTGCCAGTGTGCAGTGGACTTCGCTCGAAGGCAGCTCGGTAGAAGTCATTGCAAACGTGCATCCGGCGCAGCCTCACGCAAGTTATCCGGACAGTATCATCGGTCGGGCGGGATGGCACATGGCTGATACGGCGTGCCCGCTGGGCGAGCACACCTGGGAAGCGGCGTTGTGTTCGGCGAATTCCGCATTAACTGCGACAGCGATGGTGCTCGATGGTGAACAGCAGAGTTATGCATTATGCCGACCCCCGGGTCACCATGCGTATGCCGACATGGCCGGTGGGTTCTGCTTTATAAACAATGTCGCGGTTGCAGCTCAGTTTGCTCGCAAGGCACACGAGCGGGTGGCTATTCTGGATGTCGATGTCCATCACGGAAACGGTACTCAGGGCATTTTCTATCACCGCGCTGATGTCCTTACAGTCTCCTTACATGCGGACCCTTCAAATTTCTACCCCTTTTTCTGGGGGTATGCGGCGGAAACCGGTAGCGGAGAAGGTGATGGTTTTAACCGTAACTTTCCTCTGAAACATCACTCTGACGACAGCACTTTCCTGCGTACGCTGGATGAGGCGCTAGAACTAGTCAACCAATATAATCCCGGCATACTCATGGTTGCACTGGGACTCGATGCCTCTGAATCTGATCCGCTGAAAGGTCTGAGTGTCACCACCGAAGGCTTCCGGGCTATCGGCAGCCGAATCGCTGCTGCAGGTCTGCCAACCGTCTGGGTACAGGAAGGTGGATATTTGTCACCGGTGCTGACTGATAATCTGGCGGCGATACTCAACGGTGCACAAGGCAAATGACATTGAAAGACCCTTTTAGTGACGGAATCGCGGCATTCACAAGCGAAGTACGTAATGGCGCACTCACGTTTGAGCAGGCCACTCAGCATTGCCTGAAAAGAATAGATCGACTGAACCCCAGATTGCAGGCGTTTGAGCATATTGATCATAAAAACGCGCTGGCAACAGCGGCGGCAATGGATCAGCTGCTGGCTGCGGGATGTGATCTGGGACCCTTGATGGGGATACCGATCGCGGTGAAAGACATAATCACGGTTGAAGGTATGCCCGTGACCAACGGGTCGTTACACCCGACCAGCCACATAAACGGTGACGAAGGCAGCTTGATAAAAAACCTGCGCAGAGCAGGCTGCGTCATATTGGGAAAGACAAAAACCGTAGAATTTGCATTGGGTGCAACAGGTGTCAATGAAGCGCGAGGTACCCCGTGGAATCCCTGGGATCTTGAAGAGCATCGTATACCGGGCGGGTCATCCAGTGGTTCAGCTGTCGCCACCGCGGCTGGTATGTGTGCATTTGCGTTAGGTACTGATACCGGTGGTTCCATTCGTATACCTGCCAGTTACAACGGACTATTCGGCCATAAAACCAGTATGGGATTGTGGCCTACTGATGGTGTGTTTCCGCTGAGTCCAACGCTGGACTCAATCGGGCCGCTGTGTCGTTCTGCCGCAGACGCAATGCTAATCCATCAACATTTGTTCAAAGACAATGACGAAAGTGCCGCGCTCAGTCTGTGTGGGTTAAGGCTCGGTAAACCTGCCCAGGTATTTTTCGATGAACTGGATGAGGAAGTGCAGCAGTGCTTCTACGCGGTTGAAAAGCGGTTGCTCGAGGCAGGGGCTGTGGTCACTGAAATAGAATTGCCTGAATCAGAAGAGCGCAATGCAGTGTTCCCTTACATCGTCGGGTCCGAACTGATTGCGACCCTCGGGGTTGACGCGTTCAATCACGCGAAGTCAAAAATGGATTCAGTGACCGCGCAACGGGCGGCGGTCGGGCTAACCACCACTGCAGAAAAATATATCCGTTCAGTCCGCAGGCACCGGCAACTGCAAACAGTAGCAGCACAGAAGTTCTCGCAGTGTGATGCGTGGATTGCTCCCACCGTCCCTATGCTGCCCATGGCATTGAAAGAAATCGAAGATGGCAGTCTGGCGGACAGGGCCTTGTTATCGTCCAGAAACACACAGCTGGCCAACCTGTATGGCCTTTGCGCTGTGAGTATGCCAATGCAACACATGGCTGCTGAACCCTCCTTACCCTGTGGCTTTCAAATCATGATGCCATTGAATCAGGATACGTGCTTGCTTCAGATATCTGTAGAACTGCAGAAAATTCTCGGCATCGGCCCGCAACCGGATCTGTCGAGTCTCGAAACATAAAACCGGCAAATTCATTTTCGGGCTTTACCTGTAAGGATGACTTACCTACAATTAAGGATTGGCTGTGCCCTGTGCCGGGGTGGCGGAATTGGTAGACGCAGCGGATTCAAAATCCGCCGGTGAATAACCTTGAGAGTTCGAGTCTCTCCCTCGGTACCAAGCTTTATCTGGCTTTCTGTGTCAGTACAGCAACTATGTTCTGGAAAAACGCTGTGAGTGTCTGTTTTTTGCGCTTTACGAAGTTCCGCGAATAATAATTGAATAACCATCATTCTTAGAATGGTAGCCCCTTGTCGAGGTGTCGACGTGGGTTCTTTCGGTACTGACAGCGGTAAGGGTAAATCTATACAAACCTCATCTCACGCCTAACCATCGACGTTGAAGTGTGGTCCAATCATCTGATGCTAAGTAGGTGAGTAAGGCTCTGTTGAGTTTTTCCCGCAGCTCGCTATTGGCTGGTAGCGCGATGCCGTAGTCCTGCCGTCCGAACACACCGGGAACCAACTCAGTGGTATCCACATAAGACTTTGCGACAAGATAGCGCAGCAACGGGCGGTCATAAACAAAGCTTCTCACGTCGCCGTTTGCAACGGCTTCTAATCCGGTCTCTACATCGGGGTAGGGGATGAAATCGAGACCATGATCCCTAAGCCATTCATCTGAGGCAGAGCCCGCAATTGAACCTGTGGTAATGCCTCTCAGATCATTCGGCCCTTCAATTTGTTGCTCCAGTCGTTCAGCAGTCAGAGATGATGCGATCATGCCTGTAAAAGTTGAGGTAATAATCAGTGCGGTAAACATCCATACCAGGCCTACAACGCGCCCGGGCCAGGTGCGGGGGGCCATGTCACCATATCCTGTGGTGGTCATGGTCACCGCTGAAAACCAGAAGCCGTCTCCTATTCCTTGTAAACCCGGTCGAAACTCTTCGCGGTTTTTATGTCGCTCTGTCAGCCAGAAGCACGAACCGACAAAAGCCAATAACAGTATGAGTAATCCCACCGCTTTAACAAATTCAATTGATAATAAACGGCCAAACATGGATGACCAGCTGGTGGCTGTATGTGGCACTACAATTCCATAGCCTGTGGTATAAAACGGGTGACTAAAGTCGACCCGCCGTTCGCGCTCATGGGTAATGGTG
>JAHDHK010000239.1:268-1431 GCA_020631335.1 Chromatiales bacterium | reverse complement strand
GATCATGTCGGTGAGGGAGGCTTCCTGCCATTGATATTTGATATCAAGTTCTTGCGCAAGGGTTTCAAAGAGCGAAATGGATAAACCGTACCAGCGACCTTCGGAATCCAGCATTGCAAATGGGGGCGCTTGCTTTGTCGCAATGGTGAGCTTGTCGTCCTGAGCAAATGACACTGACGAAAACAATATAAAAAACAAGGTCAGTGCCAGTATCAAATGCTGCACAGATGGCATGCGCTTAGGTAACTTAGATGTGATTTTGTCATTTAAAAATATTGCAGAATTCAATGTGACATCTCGATCAGTCTCTTAATTAATCTAACCGGTAAACCCACATGCAACTTGGAAAAGCCCGTTATTTGATTGGCAGCGGCAGATAATCATGCTTTTTGTAAAGCTCTGTTAGTAGTGGATATTGTCTATCCATTTTCTGATGCAATTCAACCACAGTCTAGCAATGCATGTGCAGTGATGTGGTAATCACCGTAGTTTCTGATGGAGATTCTGATCGGGAAGGGCAAGATCTATTCCCGAGTGTTTGGAGATGATTGGTGGTGGCTACAATGAATGTCTATTCGGCAGCTTGCTATATTGTGGTTGAGCGGCAGGCTTATTGACAGGTCCATCAAACACTAACGACTTTAGGAAATACACATTGATCGGCTTGTGATTGAGCGCTCTTATGAACTTGTGAGCACAAAAAAATAGAAATAGATAAGTAACCGGAGAAGCATCAGATGTTTTATACACACACTGTTGCAAATTGCATAGCCTCCCCGTTTTGCAGACAGAAGTTTTTCAAAAGTAGTACAGCTGTATCAGCCCGGGCAAAGCTGGTAATTGACGCCTGTTAAGTATTCATTGAACTAAAAAGAGTATGAAAAAATTTGGGTTGCTCGGTAATTTTGGAGGCAATCTGCGCGATACTACATAGTTAAAATAGGGTTGGTTGTGTGATTTTCGTCGTAAACGCGCGCTATTTGATAAATAGTGTAATACACGGATGATTAACCACCCAAGATGAGACTCACTGAGTCTGTGACAGGGTTTTTTGTGCCTCCGATAACATATTTCGAGTTTTTACTACGACATAACACAGCAGCCAATATTTACTTGATAGTCTCTAACTTCGTTGACTGTGCTTTACTGGCTTTTATCATGTT
>JAHDHK010000239.1:0-214 GCA_020631335.1 Chromatiales bacterium | reverse complement strand
GGTCAAATCTTTCGTGTCGAATCCCTCGGTAAAAGAGGTGAGTAACGCGGTAAGCTGCTGCATTGAGTGTTTATCATCCGGCGAATTACGACAGATCTCCATCCTCGTGCGAAGTGCACATGAGCGTGCGCATGTAGCATCGGCTGCATTAAGAGATTTGTACATCCATTGTTCCACCTTTAGCTTATTTGCTTCTGTTGCCAGTTCTAAACGG
>JAHDHK010000009.1:588-45882 GCA_020631335.1 Chromatiales bacterium | reverse complement strand
CCTCCGACCACCTGGTTCGAAGCCAGGTACTCTATCCAGCTGAGCTACGGGCGCTCTGCGACATTCTCTCAGACGGTTATTGTAGTTTGTCTGCGACGATAAATACAGGTTATCAGATGCCGAAGTGACTGAGATTAACGATTGGACACTCAGGTTCCAACAGATTGTCGCTGATTGCCCAGGCCATCGATGGACAACGTGACGACGTCGCCCTGCTGCAGGTATTGAGGGGGCTTCATACCCATGCCTACACCTGGAGGTGTTCCGGTAGAAATAACATCACCTGCCTGCAGACTCATAAACTGAGACACATAGGAAACCAGAAACGGCACCTGATAGACCATGGTAGAAGTGGAGCCTTTCTGCCGCGCTTCTCCGTTAACCTCGAGATTCATTTTGAGATCCTGCGGATCGGGAATCTCATCCCGGGTAACCAGCCACGGCCCCATCGGTCCGAAGGTATCTGCAGATTTACCCTTCACCCACTGCCCGGAGCGGTGAATCTGAAAATTCCGCTCCGAGACATCATTGACGATGCAATAGCCGGCAATGTACTGCTCGGCATCTGCTTCATCTATGTACTTGCCATCCTTACCGATCACAATTGCAAGCTCCACTTCCCAGTCCAGCGCAGTAGATTCCCTTGGAATTTCAATGGTGTCGTTAGGCCCGCAGATTGCGGATGTTGCCTTGAAAAAAACCACCGGCTCAGGTGGCACTTCCAGGCCCGACTCTTCGGCATGATCGGAATAATTCAGACCAATGCAAACCATCTTCCCGACATTGCCGACACAGGGACCAATGCGTTCTGAATCGCTGATCTGTGGCAGCGCTGACAGATCGAGCGCGCGTAGTTTTCCGACGGACTCGTCTCCGATAGTAGCGCCGCTTATATCGGCCACATGACCGGATAAATCCCTGATCACACCGTTTGCATCTAAAGCAGCCGGCTTTTCGGATCCTGCAGATCCAACACGTAATAATTTCATTGAGGTCGCTTACCTGTCTCTGGTTGTGAGCGGCATTGTACGAGTACCATCAGCTGCTGCCAATCGGGCATCTGACATCGGCTGCTAAATAGCCCAGCCACCGTCGATGATATGCGCCTGGCCGGTAGTAAATGCTGATTCTTCACTGGCGAGGTAAAGCGCCAGACTGGCAATTTCTTCCGTCGTTCCGAGCCGCCCCATGGGTTGCCTGGCGACGAAATCTATCATTGCCTGCTCGTAGTCCCCGGTTTCACGCAATCTGTCATGCAATGACGGTGACTCTATCGTGCCTGGACATATAGCGTTGCAGCGGATGCCACGGGTAACATAATCCGCAGCCACCGACTTTGTCAGACCGAGTACTGCTGCTTTTGTGGTGGTATAGGCAAAGCGGTTAGGCACGCCTTTTAAACTGGAAGCCACCGACGACATATTGATTATCGAGCCACCGCCACGCTCAAGCATTGCCGGCAACACTGCAGTAATGGTGTAATACATAGACCGTATGTTCAGGTTAAAAGAAAAGTCCCAGCTCGCTTCATCACATTCGAGTATGGTCCCGTTAGCCACATAACCAGCGCAGTTAAACAACACGTCAAAGTCATTGCTATCGGCGACCAGCTGATCAACCGCAGACTTATCAGTCACATCCAGCAATCGGGTCTCGATACCTTCATTTTTCAACACAGAAAGCGTGTCCGAATTAATATCAGTTGCCAGGACCTGCGCACCATGCTCAGTGAATCGTTGTGCTACTGCCCTGCCTATACCTTGACCTGCAGCAGTAACCAGTACATTTTTACCTTCAAGACGTTTCATGATTTTTCCTGTTGTCTTTTGCAGAAAATACTTTCGCCGCTCACTATGCTAACTTTCGCGTTGATACACAGAGATTTGCCGAATGCCCGCGACCTACACCGATAATAACAATAACTCCGCACAGTATGACTTTATCATTGTCGGGGCAGGTTCGGCAGGGTGTGTCGTTGCAAATCGACTTTCTGAAAACCGCAATCATAAAGTGCTGCTGCTGGAAGCCGGTCGCAGAGATTCCAACCCGTGGCTGCATGTGCCGGTAGGTTATTTCAAAACCATGCACAACCCGAAATTTGACTGGTGCTACCTTACCGATAAAGACCCGGGCATTGCGAACCGGCAACTACAGTGGCCACGAGGAAAAGTACTGGGAGGCTCCAGCGCAATTAACGGACTTCTTTATGTTCGAGGCCAGCAAGAAGACTACAACCGATGGGCAGCACTTGGTAATCAGGGCTGGGACTATGACAGTGTTTTGCCATACTTTAAAAAATCGGAAGATCAGTCCAGAGGCGAAAGCAAGTACCACGGAACCGGCGGTCCGTTAAAGGTCTCTGATCTGAGGCTGAGGCGTCCTATTGCCGATCACTTTATTGCCGGAGCAGCAGAGTGCCAGATACCGATTAACGATGACTACAACGGAGCGAATCAGGAGGGGATCGGCTACTTCCAACAAACCGCTCATAACGGTTTCAGATGGAGTACGGCGAAAGGCTTTCTGAAGCCTGCCAAAAAACGTGACAACCTTACTGTGATCACTGACGCACTGACTTCACGGGTTAGGTTTGATGGCAAAAAGGCCACCGGTATCGAGTATATAAAAAACGGTAGAAAACACAGCGTTTCAGCTAACTGCGAAATCATTCTCTCAGCAGGTGCGATAGGATCGCCTCAGATCCTGCAATGCTCCGGCATCGGTGATGGCAATCTTCTGCAGTCGCTGGGCATACCTGTGGTCCATGATCAATACTATGTCGGTAAGAACCTGCAGGATCACTTACAGATACGAGCGGTTTATAAAACTCACGAGCAAACCCTCAACGACGAGCTCAACAGTTGGTGGAAGCGCATAAAAGTAGGGCTACAATACGCTGCTTTTCGCACTGGCCCACTGACACTCGCTGCCAGCCAGGTGACAATATTCACACGCTCGTCGCCGGATGTAGACAGGCCGGATATTCAATTCCACATGCAACCCCTCAGCGCTGATAAACCCGGTGAAGGTGTGCATGATTTTTCTGCGTTTACCGCATCTGTCTGCCAGTTGCGGCCGGAGAGTCGTGGTGAGATCAATATTACCTCGCCCGATGCAACCGACTATCCGTCTATCCAGCCGAATTACCTGTCTACAGAGCTTGATCTTCGCACCGCGGTGAACGGGCTTAAAGTCGCCCGGAAAATAGTCGCCGCACCGTCACTGGCACCACACATTATTGACGAGTATGTACCGGGCTATAAATACGAGACTGACACTGAACTTGAAGAAGCGGTCAGAAAATACAGTCAAACGATTTATCACCCCGCCGGCACATGCAAAATGGGCAATGACAGCAGCGCAGTTGTCGATGATCAATTAAGAGTCAGAGGTATCGATAACTTACGCGTTGTCGATGCGTCAGTAATGCCGGAGATCGTTTCCGGCAACACCAACGCGCCTACGGTGATGATTGCAGAAAAAGCATCGGACATGATCCGGCAGAACTGGCAGTGATTAATGAGCAGTTGCGGTGGAGTGCCGCACTACCCTGCTGACCGAATGCGGGGGCAGGCAGGTCTGACCGCAGATGTCTTTTGTTTACGCGTTTACAAAAAGTGCGTAGTCACAGTCACTGCGGTTAAGCAGATTACCCTTCAAACTCTGGCGCATGTCTTATTCAACAGCAAATCAACCGGCACTTTTTAAAGCAATGAACCTGCATCTTCGCGTCCCACCAGCACACAATCGTAGGCCTCAGTCACGCCACCGGCCGTCACCAGATCAAAGGTAAGTACGGTATTGGCGGAAAAGATATTACGTATAACAAACGGCGATATAAAAGGGGATGCGACATTTATCGATTCATCCGCTGCAGACCGGTTCCAGAATACCTCTCTAAAGCGTGTCATTACAGCTTGCCCGTTACGGAAAAAAAACACCTGATCCTGCGCTGAAAAAGCATCGGCAGTCACAGTGCAAAACCACTCGCGATCTGATTCAGTAAATAATGGTTCGGCAACATCACTCTGCACCACAGGACAACTCACCGGGTCATTCTGCACCTGAGGATCGGCTTGAGGAGTTGCTGTGGTGCTGTCACCATTGCAGGCAGAGACCATCAGGCAAATGAGCAGTGCTAACAACCGAATCGGGTATTTATTCATATCGCAGCGTCAGTTCAGGTTTGACTAAAGCGTAGTGCAACTCTGACAACTTGCCTGAGAGCGTGCGATAATGGGCCGGGCTTTCAGATGAGTAACTAACCATGGTGACAGCGTTTATTTTATTACGGGCACGACGAGGCAGCATCAAGTCTCTCGCTGAAAACCTTGCATCGAGGCAGGGCATTACTGAAGTCTATTCGGTTAGCGGTAATTTTGACCTGATCGCTATAGCCCGGGTGAAGGACAACGATGCACTGGCCGATCTTGTCACAACCGAATTGGCCGACATTGACGACATCACCCATAGTGAAACCATGCTCGCTTTTCGCGCATTTTCACACCACGATCTGCAATCCATGTTTTCTATCGGGCAAAGCTGATCCGACACAACAGCAGGCGCTCCAGCCGGCCTTGCTGCTACACACCTCAAAGTGAGCCACGCACTGTCAGCCATCCACTATACTCTGTAGGGGGTGAACCAGGGCCGGCACCGGTCCCGTAAAAAAACTGAACCGCTGATGACGCGTCTCTTCGGAAAGCCACATTTTCTGCACATTTATGGCAGCCACATTATCTAAGCTTGAGACTTGGCTTTGCCGACCGGAGCGGACAGTCAGCGGACGCCTGCGTTGCTGAGAGAAACATGAGATTACTTGTCAAAGTATTGCTACCTATTCTGGTTCTGGTGCTGTGTGTAGTGGCCGCCAGAACAGTGATTGCCAACCGGCCCGAGCCACAGACACGACCACAGTTCAAAACCACTACCAGCGTTGATGCAACGCGGGTAAAGAAGACTGATTATCCGGTGATGCTGAAAACGCAGGGTACGGTCACTGCTGCCAGAGAGGGGTCGTTGGTGACGCAGGTTGCCGGCGTCATCACCCGTGTTTCACCGGCATTTGTTGTCGGCGGGGAGTTTCGTGCCGGGGAAGTGCTGCTGGAAATCGACCCGCGGGACTATGAAATCGCGGTCACTCTCGCAGAGGCGACCGTCGCCCAGTCCCGCGCAGCACTGGCGGAAGAGCAGGCGCGCTCAGAACAGGCCGAAGCAGACTGGCGCCGACTGGGGCGAGCGGGTCAGCCTTCGGACCTTACCCTGCGCAAACCGCAACTTGCCGCCGCAAGAGCCACACTGGCAGGCTCGAGGGCACAACTCGACAGAGCGGAACTGGACCTTGCCAGAAGCAAAATTACCGCAGGTTATGACGGTCGCGTCAGAGCCAAACACGTGGATTTGGGGCAATACGTGAACAAAGGAATCAACGTTGCGGAAATTTACTCCACCGACAAGGTCGAGATCCGCCTGCCACTGAACAGCCAGCAACTCGGGTTTGTCGATTTTGATAACGCACAAACCGCGGTGAATATTTCAGCCACTGTAGGTGGTGGCATGCAATCGTGGGATGCAGCCATTGCCCGCACCGAAGGCGCTATAGATGCCAGCAGCCGACAGCTCTACACCATTGCCGAAGTCAGCAACCCCTACCCCTTGTCTTCTGATCGCGCGCCGTTGATGATCGGTCAGTTCGTCAGCGCAGAAGTCGCTGGCAAGACACTCAAAGATGTATTTGTTATACCTCGATCCGCGTTGCGGGAGGATCGCGAAGTGCTCATCGTCGACGACCTGAACACTCTGCAGGCCCGCGATGTAAATATCGTCTGGAAAGACGCGGAGGTAGCCGTTATCGATAAAGGCCTGACTGAAGGTGAGGTAATCAACCTGACGGCACTGGGCTCTGTGACGAACGGTACCCGCGTGCGTGCCACTATCGACGGTGAACCACCAGCCTCAGAACGACCGGCCAACGCGGGCAATCGTGGCAGCAACCGGGCCGCCTCAAACAACGCTGCCAGCAGTGGTGGTGGCGGTGGTGGTCAGGGAAGACTGGAACAGTTGAAAAAGCGTGTGGAAGCAGGCGAAACCCTGCCCGCACCGGTTGTCGAGCGTTTTCGCCAGAGGATCGCTGCCGGCGAGCCGGTTCCACCGTGGATGCGAGACTATCTGGCTAAACTGCCTCAATAGGGAGAGCACCAATGCATGCAATGATTGCCTGGTTTACGCGCAACGGGGTCGCTGCCAATCTGCTGATGGCGGCCATTGTCGTATGGGGACTACACGCGCTGTCAAACCGCATCCCGCTGGAAGTTTTCCCTTCTTTCGAACTCGATGTGGTAAACGTGCGGGTGCCGTTCAGAGGTGCTACGCCGAGTGAGGTAGAAGAGACTGTCACAATCAAAATTGAGGAGGCTATCCAGGATGTGCAGGGGATAAAATCCATCACTTCCACCTCAGCCGAAGGTCTGGGCACAGTCAAGGTCGACATCACCAGCACTGCCAATATCGATGAAATACTCGACGATGTAAAACAACGCGTCGATCAGATAAACACCTTCCCCGCTGATGCAGATGCACCGGTGATTTATATTCCCGAACGACAGCGTGAAGTGATCAGTGTCATTATCGCTGGTGATTTATCGGAAAAAGAGCTGCAGCAACTGGGCAGCCGGGTTCGCAACGAAATAGAAGCCTTGCCGAATGTGTCGCAAGTGAGTTTGTCCGGCGTACGCGATTTTGAACTTGCCATTGAAATAAGCGAACAGACACTAAGAGAGTACAACCTGACGTTTGCACAGGTCGCATCTGCCATCCGTGCCAATTCTATTGATTTGTCAGCCGGTGCAATTAAAACGGCTGGTGGCGAAGTCCTGATACGTACTGAAGGCCAGGGAGATAACGCGCTGGACTTCTCGGAAATAGTCATCATCAAAAACCGCGATGGCAGCCGCACCACGCTTGCAGATCTGGCAAAACTCACCGACGGATTCGAGGAAGGCGGACTCCAACAGCGCTTTAACAGCAGCAGCAGTATTGAAATCGATGTGTACAGGTCCGGCAATCAAAGCGCGATAACCGTTGCAAGGGAAGTTAAAAATTACCTTGAGGGTGCAACCAATAGCATGCCGGAGAATGTCACCATGGGCTATTGGCGCGACCGTTCCAGAATCGTTGAGGCCAGACTGGCAACGCTCAACAAAAGTGCAGTTCAGGGCGGCCTGCTGGTCATTATTCTACTGGCTCTTTTTCTGCGCGCCTCGGTTGCTTTCTGGGTTTTTATCGGAGTGCCGGTAGCGTTTATGGGCGGACTTGCACTGATGCCCGAAATCGGTGTCACCATTAACCTGATCAGCGTCTTCGCGTTCATTCTGGTACTGGGAATTGTCGTGGACGATGCCATTGTTACCGGCGAAAACATATACACACACATGCGGCGAAACCCCAACGCCACTGAAGCGGCTATCAGCGGTGCGCAGGAAGTAGCGATACCAGTCACCTTCGGGGTACTGACAACGGTTGCCGCCTTTGTGCCTTTGCTTATGATCGAAGGGGTGCGCGGGAAAATCTTTGCGCAGATACCGATGATTGTTATTCCTGTGCTGTTGTTTTCATTGATAGAAACCAAGCTGGTGCTACCGGCGCACATGAAGCATTTGAACTTTCACAAAAACACTAAACCAAACGTACTGGCACGATTTCAACATCGCATAGCCGACGGGCTTGAATGGTTGATACAGCATTTCTACCAGCCAGCGCTTGCCGCATGTATGCGACAACGCTACCTCACCCTATCTCTATTTGTCGGCGCTGCCATTATTGTTTTCAGCCTGGTGACAGCCGGACATGTGCGCTTTATTTTCTTTCCGCGTATTCAAAGTGAAGTTGCCAATGCTTCACTCACCATGCCGATAGGGACACCGTTCGAAGTGACCCGTGATCATATCGAGCGGATAAACAATGCCGCCGTCAAGCTTCAGGAAAAGTATCTTGATGCAGAAACCGGGGACAGCGTCATAGAAAATATTATGGCTACCGCAGGTGCTCAGGGCAGCACCAGTGGCCAGTCCCATATCGGGCGGGTGATGTTTGAAATCACCCCCCCGGAGGAGCGAAGCTCTACGGTAACGACGCGACAACTGGTCGGCGAGTGGCGACGCATGATCGGCGATGTGCCGGGCGCTAAAGAAATCAGTTATCGCGCAGAGATCGGACGGGGTGGCTCGCCGATCAATGTACAGTTGTCAGGGCAGAACTTTGATTCTCTGCGCAGTGCTGCAAACAGCATAAAAGAAGTACTGGCAACCTTCCCCGGCATCGAAGACATCACAGACAGCTTTGACGGGGGAAAGCAGGAAGTTAAACTCGACATCCTGCCGCAGGCACAAGCGCTCGGACTGACCCTGACAGACCTTGCCGAGCAGGTTCGGCAGGCGTTTTTCGGCTTCGAGATACAAACGCTTCAGCGTGATCGCGATGACGTTCGAGTGATTGTCAGGTTGCCGCTTGATGAGCGACGTACCCTCGACAGCCTGCAAAACATGCGTATACAGACGCCGGACGGTGTCAGCGTTCCCTTCTCAGAAGTTGCATCAGCCACCATGGGTCGCGGCTTCGCCACTATTAAGCGCGTCGATCGCAGCCGCACGATAAATATCGAGGCCGATGCAGACAAACAAACCACTGACATTGAAGGTATAAAACGTCAGTTGCAGTCGAAACTCCCCGAATTGCTTGAAGCGCATCCAGACGTGCGCTTTACGCTGGAGGGCGAGGCTCGCGAACAACGCGACTCGTTCGGCAGCCTGAGAACCGGACTTATGTTCGTCCTGGCAGTCATCTTTGCTTTACTCGCCATCCCGTTGCGCTCTTATTTTCAACCATTGCTGATCATGCTGGTAATACCTTTCGGGATGGTTGGCGCAATCCTCGGCCATGTCATTATGGGCATGAATCTGAGCATCATGAGCTACATGGGTATGCTCGCACTGACAGGTGTTGTTATCAACGACAGCCTGGTGCTGGTCGACTATGTCAACAAGCGCAGAACCGAAGGACACACCGTGTTCAAAGCCGTTAATATTTCCGGTGTGGCCCGATTCCGGGCCATCCTGCTGACTTCACTCACTACTTTTTTCGGATTGATGCCACTGATTTTTGAAAAGAGCACTCAAGCGCAGTTCCTGATTCCAATGGCGGTATCACTCGGCTTTGGCATTCTGTTTTCAACACTGGTAACGCTTATCCTGATCCCGGTTAACTACATGGTTTTTGAAGATATCAAAAGCCTTTTCAAGCGTTTTCGTTCATGGCTGAGTGGCGATAAAAAACCCGCCTCCTCGATGGAGGTGCGATCAGACTTCTGACTCATGCGCCGCTTTATGAAAATCCGTTGTTGAGTCCAGCCTGCACAACGATTGCAAACTACAATCAGGATGAGCCTGTCAGCTCATCTACAACTAGTGGCACGATGGTACCAGCCGGCCCGTAGCGGGCTTCATCGAAGTTACCGGGGGTGCTGGATGCTTCAAGGTTCAACTCAAGCGTTCTGGCCCCCGATTCGGCAGCGATTTTTGCAAATCCGGCAGCCGGATAAACGTTACCTGAGGTTCCTATCGAAATAAACAGCGTACAGTGCGCAAGCAACTCCGCGATCTCTTCCATCTGAAACGGCACTTCTCCGAACCAGACTATATGGGGTCGCAATACCCCCCGGTGATTACACACACGACACTGATCGTGTTGATCCAGCGTCACAACACCCGCCGCCACATCACCGCACGACACACACCGGCTTTTCAGTAACTCACCGTGCATGTGTATAAGCTTGTGGCTACCGGCTCGTTCATGCAGATTATCGACGTTCTGCGTAACAATATTAACCGTGCCTTTGTACTCGCGCTCAAGCCTGGCCAACGCGTGGTGCGCAGCATTGGGTTGTACAGTATCACTCAACAGTTGCTGCCGACGTTCATTATAAAAGCGATACACCAGTGCGGGATGACGGGCAAAAGCCTGTGGCGTCGCTACTTCTTCTATGCGGTGCTCCTCCCAAAGTCCGTCACTGCCCCGGAAAGTACGAATACCCGACTCAGCAGAGATACCTGCGCCAGTTAGCACCACAATTGAACTCAATGTTTTTACCCGATCTTTGCAGCTACCACCACGGTTGAAGACGCATTATGGCGGGCTAATCGGTGCAAAAGCCAATAAGGCAGGTAATTACTTGCGCGGTGCAGAGTTTGAAAGCCCGGCAGTCTGAGACTGCAATTGTCGTCATAACCGACGCACTTCAGCGTGGCCGATACAAATTCAACGGAAAGTTAATGCCCCATCGCGGGCACTGGCTGATGCACCTGACAGTCACCCAAGGAGCAATAAGCACAATGGCTAATCAACACGATACAGGTATCGCTGTTTCATCTGTCTCGCAATGGCGCCGGCAGGTTTTGCGCTGCCTGACTCCAGAGGTGATCGAGTGTCATATCACTGTCCGGCGCAGCAGGGTGACTCAGGTCAGTACCGTGTCTAATCCGGTTTGAAACACCATTGGCGATCGCCGCCAGTAATGAGTTACCGACATAGCGACGGCCCTCGGTTTCAGCGGCGATCATCTTGTTCTGATTATCACTGCCGAAGGTTAGATCCTGAATCTTTCGCCGCGAAAGCAGATCGTAGACCTGCACCTTGACCTCTCGAAGCCGGACGGTTTGCAGCCGGACATCTTCATAGTCTTCGATGTCATAATTCGCAGGCCCGGAGCGCGGCGTTACATCAGCCGGTAGTTCCACCACTTTATTGACCGGCAGGATCGTCGCAAGCATCAGATACCGGCGTCGAAGTTGCGAATTATGCAACTGGGTCAACGCTCTGTCGCTTAAATCTCCCTCAAGCCGGTAGCGGCTGATCAGGTCGGAAAAAGGCTTGCCAACGCGGGCTTCAACGTACGAGTAGGAATCGAGATTACCCGTCAATGCGGGATTGTATTGCAGTATGGCTGACGCGAGCTTGTCTGAGTATCGAAGACGCTCATGTGATTTCAGCGCTGAAACACCTTCATTATTTACGACAAAACCAACCGCAAGCCCCCTGTGCAGGCTGTCACCGGCAGACGATGACCAGGCGTCAGGATTCTTGCCACAGCCCGCCAGACTCGTGATGCCGAGCACCAGCACAATGACTCTGAATTGAAGCATATTGATTCAAATTAGAAACAAAGCTCTGAAGATAGTCGATTTACGCGACTAAAACCATCATAGGTGTGTTAAATATCGCTATGTGTCGGCTTCGCGGGCTATCTGTCCGCCCGCGGAGCCGGGCTTTGTGAGGCGTAGCTGCCGACTTACCGCTATCGGCACAACAGAGGGCGCTGCAGGTGAACCCGGGCGCCGTCTGATCGGTGGTCCTTACAGCGTATCGTGCTTCAGGAATGCGTAAATCGGGCAAATGCCGAAATAAACGGTTGCCAGAATAATCAGACCGAGCACCAGCCAGATCTTGGAACCGAACAGCCCCACCAGGAAAAGTGCGCCACCGGCACCGAGCCGGATGTTTTTGTCGGTGGAACCGATGTTTTTGACCATTTCCGGCAGCTTCTTTCCACCGGATTCCACTCGTTTCACGTTAGAAGAATCTTCCATCGTTATGTCCTTGATTTGATTGACTGAGTCACCGGCATTACGCACCGGTAAGGCGGAGATTCTATCTCGAAAAAAGTGCTGATCGCGAACTTTTGACGATTTTTTAAGTTTGCCTATTTTCGAAGTCTGGCAGCAATGCGCATGCGCAGCGCATTGAGCTTGATGAATCCTTCAGCATCACTTTGATGGTATGCGCCTCCATCGTCCTCAAAAGTCGCAATTTTCTCATCAAAGAGCGAATCATCCGATTCTCGACCAATGACACTAATGCCCCCTTTATAGAGTTTCAGGCGGACTCTGCCATTCACGTACTGCTGAGAGTGATCGATCGCTGCCTGCAACATGCTTCGCTCAGGGCTCCACCAGTATCCGTTGTAGATAACACTGGCGTATCGCGGCATCAGCTCATCTTTCAAGTGCGCCACTTCGCGGTCCAGCGTAATTGACTCCATGGCACGATGCGCTTTGAGCATGATTGTGCCGCCAGGTGTCTCGTAGCACCCCCGGGATTTCATCCCGACATATCGGTTTTCAACAATGTCATCACGACCTATCCCATGTTCACCCCCGATCCGGTTTAGTTCAGTAAGCACTTGTGCGGGTGACATGGGCTGGTCATCGATAGCGACAATATCGCCGCTGGTGAAAGTCAGGGTTAACTCACGAGGCTGATCAGGCGCCTGCTCGGGGGCAACCGTCCAGCGCCACATATCCGCTTCGGCCTCTACCCAGGGATCTTCCAGCTGATCGCCCTCGTAGGAGATGTGAAGCAGGTTCGCATCCATCGAATAAGGTGATTTGCCCTCGCGCTTACCTTCAATGGGTATCTGACGCTCCGCCGCATAGGCCAACAACTTTTCTCTTGAGTTGAGGTCCCACTCACGCCAAGGGGCGATTACTTTTACGTCGGGCGCCAGTGCATAAGCACCCAGCTCAAAGCGCACCTGATCGTTGCCTTTGCCGGTGGCACCATGCGAGATCGCATCAGCTCCGGTTTCAGCGGCGATTTCCACCAGCCTCTTCGCGATCAGCGGCCGTGCGATGGAGGTGCCCAGCAGATACTCGCCCTCATATATGGTGTTGCAGCGCATCATCGGGTACACGAAATCACGGACGAACTCCTCGCGCAGATCTTCGATGTAAATCTCGGACACGCCTAGCAACCGCGCTTTTTCACGCGCCGGTTCAACTTCTTCGCCCTGACCGAGGTCAGCGGTAAACGTCACCACTTCACAGTTATATTCATCCTGCAGCCAGCGCAAAATAACGGAGGTATCCAGCCCGCCCGAATAGGCGAGCACTACTTTTTTCACAGAGGTCATTAGGGTGTGTGTAATCCAGCTGAGCGTGCAGACGTATTCAATTGCGGGTTCACCCGACAGTCGCCTGCGTTAAAATAAGGGTCTTTAATTTTACACATGCGGAAGAAACAGCAATAGGGTCAATATTCGCTCAAATGCCTTTAGTATTAAAAAAATCAATATTGATTATATTCAATATTTAGTCAGACATGGCATATACTCTGCGAAATATATTCTTTTGTGAATAATCATCCATCACTCTAAAAGACACACAGCCGTACCACGGCTGTGATTGTGTCGAGCAATGAGAGCGGAACCTCTAAATGACGAACAAAAAAATCACCCTCACCGATTCCGACGGGAAATCGAGTGACTTTGATGTTCTGGAAGGCACTCACGGACCGGGTTGTATTGCCATTTCCGACCTTTATAAAAAGACCGGCCACTTCACCTACGATCCCGGGTACGGCGCGACCGGCAGCTGCAAAAGCGCGATCACTTTTATCAACGGTGAAGAGGGTATCCTGCTTCATCGTGGCTACCCGATAGAGCAGCTGGCTGAAAAGAGCTCCTACCTGGAAGTATGCCACCTGCTACTCAATGGCGAGCTGCCATCGAGCGGCGAATTCGCCGAATTCACCAACACCATCAAAACACACACGATGGTGCATGAAAATATTCGCGACTTCATCAATGGCTTTCGCTACGACGCGCATCCGATGGCAATGCTGGTCGGGACTGTCGGCGCGCTGTCTTCGTTTTATCACGACTCAATAGACATCAATAACCCCGAGCACCGGGTGATTTCGGCGCACCGTCTGATTGCCAAACTGCCAACGATTGCCTCCTATTGCTACAAGCATCATCGCGGGCAGCCGTTCATGTACCCGGATAACAGCCTCAGTTACGTTGAAAATTTCATGCAAATGATGTTCGCGGTGCCTGCACAGGCCTACGACCACAATCCGATCGCTGCCAAGGCGCTCGAAGTCATGATGATCCTGCACGCCGACCATGAGCAAAACGCCAGTACCTCTACCGTTCGTCTGGCAGGCAGCTCAGGTGCGAATCCTTTTGCGTCAATCGCAGCAGGCATTGCCAGTCTGTGGGGGCCGGCGCACGGCGGCGCTAACGAGGCGGTGATCAACATGCTCGAGTCGATTTATAACTCGGGAGAAACCATTGAAACCACTATCGCCAGAGCTAAAGACAAGGATGACCCGTTCAGACTGATGGGCTTCGGTCATCGCGTCTACAAGAATTTTGACCCGAGAGCGAAAATTATTGCCGGGCTTTGTCACGAATTGCTGGCGGATCTCGGTGGCGATCAGCCCATGTTCAACCTGGCGCTGGAACTGGAACAGGCAACGCTGGAAGACGACTATTTCCGGGAACGCAGGCTGTATCCAAATGTGGACTTCTACTCCGGCATAATCATGCGAGCGCTGAACATACCAATGAATATGTTCACAGTAATGTTCGCGATGGCACGCACCGTCGGGTGGATATCGCACTGGCTCGAAATGCACAGTGATCCGGAATTCAGAATTGGAAGACCCAGGCAGATTTATACCGGTCATGCCAAGCGTGACTACCCCTCCTGATCTAAACGATCAAAATCACGACTACCCGCAAAAAGCCAGATTATCCAATCTGGCTTTTTTTTCGTCTGAACAAAAGACCGGGGCGCAAAAAACCCGCAAATGCACTGTGGTTTCCGGCCTCAGCCCCCGTGCGCCCGGGCAAAGTCCGGCAAACCTGCCGATCTGGTCTATTCTCAAGTGACGCGCCCGAATGGCGATATGCCAACTATAACCATAAAAACCGGCACCCCGTGACCGGTGAGCGGCATCATGTCACACAGCCTCAAATTCCCGCAGCAAGTTCTCCTAATGATCCTGGCGTTAGTCGCTATGGGCTCGCACGGCCTTGCGCTCGGTCAGGTGTTCGATCAGTTCAGATTGGTTGGAAACCACAACGGGGTCACCACGGGTTATGTCACATCCATCAGCTTTGATCATGAAATCAATCAGGCCACCCTCCACTACCTGAATGTCGCCGGTATCAGTGATGAATTCACCGTTGACCTGACACCTTCTGCCACTATTGCGGCAGGACTACCGGTTTTTCTGCCACCGGCAGATTTTCTGCAGCCTCCACCACCGGCACTGGATCTAACCGATGTTGAATTTCTGCAGGGTCAAATTGCAGCATCCGAGGACCGCACGACACCGGCTCACTGGTTTCGGCTTACCCACTACGACAACAGATGGAGCGGTGTGTTCAGGGTGGATAATCGCATCTATTCGATTGACCGTTATACCGACGAAGACACGATTGCGGTAAGAGCAGCGGTTCACGGCGATCAGGTTTTCAGGCCTGATCAAAGAGTGAAAGTCAGTGCTGTTATTGATGAAAACTATGTCCAGTCAGATGCATCGGGTGATCGCATCGGCATGGACAACGTCGGGCATTTATTCGCGCTCGAATCAGTGCATGTGATGGATGGACTCCTTTCGGACAGCCTGGGGATCACGCTGTTGCTGGAACATCTTATTTATCAGCCGTCAGCGTCAATCACAGATACTACAAGCCAGGCCAACATCCTGGCAGCTACTGAAACATGGCTCGATAACCACGCTGACGCTTTCGGCCTGACAGACAACTTTGCGACTTTCTATTTTCGGGGAAGTCTGTCTCAAACTGGTTCCGGGACAGGCCAGCCCACAGAGACCAATGACCATATAGCCGTTATCAACAATACCCCGGGCTACCAGTTTGTCACCGCTAACGCGTTCGGCCGACTGCTTAACCTGGCAGCTGAACCCGATACAATCCAGCAGCATCTATCCACTGACAACCCGATCTTCACGCGAGTGCTCTGGAGCGACAATCACAAGCGTTATCTGGACGACAATGCACTGCCTGAGCAGTTCGTGCAACGAATCAGCGCGGATGCGCCCGAGGTTGGTGATCCACCGCAGGAAGAGTCTGCCGGTGAACTTGATGAAGGTTTGATCATTGCGGAACTGCCGGAATCCGGCGGTATCATTGCCGATGATGAACCGGCCGCCAACTTCATAGAGACCGGAGGCAGTGGTGTTTTCGCACCGGGCGTTTTAGTGTTGTGGCTGAGCCTGATGCAATACAGAAGACGACATGCTTTCAATCGGCAATGAGCAACTGAGTATTGGCGTTAACACGCTGGGTGCGGAGTTAGCGTCTATTCGTTCAGCAGTGAGTGGCACCGAATATCTCTGGCAGGGTAATCCGGATATATGGTCCGGACAGGCACCGATACTTTTTCCGATTGTCGGTGCTTTGAAGGACGGGCAGTTTGCCGACAACGGAAAAATATATTCCCTGCCCCGCCATGGTCTTGCACGCAAGTCAACGTTCAGCGTAATCGATCAGAGCAAAAATTCACTAGGCCTGGAACTGTTAAGTACTGCGGAGTCTATGCAATTGTTTCCGTGGCAATTTTCACTGCAGGTCCACTATTCACTGCATGATAGCCTTCTGAACATTGAGTACCGGGTGAAGAATACCGGTGATACGCCAATGCGCTTTACGATTGGCTCCCATCCCGCGTTCAATCTGACGCAATCGCTGGAACACTACACTGTGCGTTTTTCTGCAACGGAAGAGCCGGTTCGCTTCAGATTAACCGAAGAGGGATTACTGGAAACGACCGGTACTGCGTATACGCTGGAGTCCTATGGCACAGCTGCCACACAGGGAATCAGGCTGTCAAAGCACGTATTTGACGATGACGCTCTGGTTTTCAAAAATATAAACTCTAAACATATCAGCCTCTACTGCCATGATCAGGCGCTGATAAAAGTGCATAACGGCGGAGCACCACACCTTGGTCTCTGGGCCAAGCCCGGAGCGCCATATGTGTGTATAGAACCCTGGTTTGGTTACAGCGACAGTACCGACGCTTCAGGACAGTGGCAGCAAAAACCCGAAATGCTGATACTGAACAGTAACTGTCAGTTCGAGCACCAGTGGGCAATAGAAATAATGTCAGTTAGCGGGTGAGGAGATATTGATGGTCAGTGGCACCTGCTGACCACCTCCACCGCCGCCATCATCATCGCCAGAGGAAGAAGCCGCACTGGCAAGTAAACCGACAGCCAGAGCCCCGAGGAGCAGATAAAGCACTTTCGACTGGCCGCCACCTGAGGCTTCAGTATTGCCGACAGAGCTTATTATCGGCGCAGGGGGTAACGGTGTATCCAGGTTGCGCACCAGCGGAAAAAAGGGAAACCCTTTTAATACCCGGTTACCACCGGTGTCTGCTGCTTCAATGTAGTATTCAACACGGGACTGAGCGAGCTCGGTCGGGATAGTGACGATGTATCTCGACCCGCCGGCAGACTCCATAGATGCTTTGCTGTATTCGCGGCTTGCGATCGCCCGGTAATAGAGATCGACATATTCTATTCCCTTGTCATCGATCACCAGTGCTGCAAACGTTTGCGACTCACCGGCGACACCTACTTCAAGGGCCTCGTGGTCGATTACCGGCGGGTCGATATCCAGATCGGTATCATTAAACCGCGCCTGTGCAAACACAGTCTGCTGCCAGATGAGCAACAGTGCGCTGCTCCAGATAATGAACTGCTTAGCAAACGCCCGCATGGCTTCCCTGAATGTGTGTTGATTGCCAGTGGCGGAGATTACATGCCCTGACCTGGATTCTCTTTTCGTCATGACGCTATCATACCTCCTGAGTCACATCAACCACACGACACCATCCTAACTGCTCGCCGCAGCGGGCTGCCCGGTACCTTCTTCAGGCGCTCGATGTTACATCGGATGGTGACTACTCGGCTACCACCGTATCGGCGACCAGGCGTAGCGCTGGCGCTCGATAGAGAGTGCCGAATCACGGTACGATGCCGACGGGTAGACAATGTCGCCATTCGGTAGCACCATTTTTTCTATCCGAAGTGTTGCTGTGACACGCTTCGGTGAAAGTGCCGGCTCTACATTCAACACTTTTGCACTGATCTGGGCGTACCGGTCAAACAATGTTCTGAACAGATTAACCCGGTTAGAGTCTGAGCCCACCAGCTCTTGCATTGCCGATAAATTCCGGAACTCTATAGCCTGCCTGAGGGCATTGAACTGTCCCCGGGCATAGCTGATTTCATAATCTGACAAAGGTGTTTGAAGAAACTTTTCCGCAGCCTCCAGCCTCGTTTTCAGATCTGTCAGCTCACGATCACTGATTTGCATTGAGCTGGCACTGTTAAACCACTGTCGAGCGGTGTTGATATCGTCATTCTCCAGTGCCCGTTTAGCGCTATTAATGTATTGACGATAATCGCTTCTACGTTGCCGCTGCCTTTCGTTAGCTTCCGCCAGCAACCGCTCGTTTTCGAGTCTGACTTCTTTTTCGCGCGCCAGACGCTGTGCTTCAACACGCTGCTGTCGCGCTTGCTGCTCGTTGAATTCTGTACGGGCCCGTTGCTCAAGCGACGCTATTTTTTCATTCTGCTCACCTTGTGCACGCAAACTTCCGAGTAGCTCCAGCGCTTGCCGGTAATCGCCCGCGTCAAGCTCAGCTTCCGCTTCATCAAGCTGAGTTTGCAAAGCCTGACGTGCTCGCTGATGTTCAAGTTGTCGTTGAAGCGCCGAGGCACGTGTTGGTTGCACAGAGGCATAATCACTCAACAACAGCAGCGCAGCATCAAACTGCTGATTCTCGACAAGCGCGATAATCGACTCCTCGGCACGCTGATCTATGGCTTCTATTTGTTCTATCGCCTGTTGATTCTGCGGCGACACCTCGAGCACCTGCCGGTACAAGGGACGCGCCGTGGTCAGATAGCTTTCACTCTGAAACTCTGAGTCAGCTTCAGTCAACAACTGGTTAATTTCCTGCTGCATTCGCTGCTGCTCAAGGGAATTCCGATACCAGGACCAGCCGCCGACACCGATCGCTGTCAGCATCAGCGCGCCAATGAGCACTGAAGCGTTCAGCTTGCGGCGCAACCCGGTGGACTTTGCCGTATTCGCAACTTCTCGATCCGCCAGAGGTTGTGAGCGGCGGGAAACATTACCCCGCATATGACTCCGCGACTTTCTTTCGGCAACACCGGCTTCCCCCGGTGCGCTTGATACAATCGCCTCGCGCCACTGAGCCAGTGTTTGCGGTCGATCGGTGGTTTTGAACTGCAGCCCCCAGTCTATTGCTTCCAGAAACTCGTCTGAGTATTTACCGTGACCTTTTTCGGTGGCCGGCACCAGCGGGTCAGTGGATTTTTTTACAAAGGCGGCGAGACGGCTGACTGCACTGACCGGCGTTTGACCGCTGATCGCGTAGTAGAGCGTTGCAGCCAGAGAGTAAATGTCGGTCCAGGGTCCAAGGGCCATGCCGGCCCCTTCCTGATATTGCTCCAACGGGGTAAAACCGGCAGAAACAAAGGACGTTGCAGGTGCGGCATGATCCCGGTTGAGCACTCTGCTCGCGCCGAAGTCCAGCAGCACCGGGCTGCCGTCACGGCGAATAATGATATTGACCGGTTTGATATCGCGATGTATGAATCCGTGCTGATGCACCTGCTCGAGTCCGTCGATGACATCGAGCAGCAGACTTTTTAAAGTAAGCTCATCCGCGCCGCCGTTTTCGGTTACCGCCTCCTTAAAACGTTCACCCTCTTCATACTCCATCACCAGGTAGGCTGTGTTATTCGCTGCAAAAACCGCCATGACGCGAACAATATTCGGATGCCTGAATTTGACCAGAGTGCGCGCTTCGGTCTGAAAGCGCTCCAGACCTTCACTAAACCTGGCTTCAGCCGCCGCGGAAACAGGCACTACCGACTTATCCGCCCGCCTTTTCACCAACGTAGCGGGAAAATACTCTTTTATCGCAACCCGGTGATCCAGATTGTTGTCCATTGCCAGATAGGTGATACCGAATCCGCCACGACCAAGTACTTCTTCGACCCGGTACCACTGGATAGTCTGGCCCTCTGTGAGCATCTGTGACGAGGAAGAGTCAGTCATTAGTCGCGACTTAGCACAGCAGAGAAGGTAGGAACACGGTATTCATAAAGGTCATTTTCTGATGGCGGGTAAAAGTCCCCGCCTGCGGAGGATTCTGGCTGATTGTGCTGTAAATATCTGCAAACAAGATAGACAGACTACCTGTTGGAAACCCTCAAACATAGCAAGAACAGCTACAATCGCCTCTCCGGCAATTATCGTCGCGTTAATTGTTTTGTAAACACAAACATATGCATCCGGCTTGCGAAGCCGAATTCACCACCTCGGCGAGGGACCAATGGACTTATTTACTCTGGACAATCTCATCACCCTGCTGTTGCTCACCATGCTTCAGGTAGTACTCGGGTTCGACAATCTGCTGTATATCTCTCTTGAATCCAAGCGTGCACCTGCTCACCAGCAGGCCAGTGTACGCAAATGGGGCATCGGCATTGCCATTGTCCTCAGAATTGTTCTGCTGTTCCTGCTTACCAGCCTGATCAGTGTATTCAAAGAACCGATCTTCGGGATGAACATTCCCGGCAAATTGGAGTTCGACTTCAATGTGCACGCGGTCATTGTACTGCTGGGGGGCATATTTATTATTTACACCGCTACCAAAGAAATCATGCACATGATGGTGATCGATGATTTCGATCAGGGTGAACGCAAACAGCGCTCTGCAACAACAGTGGTCATCTGGATTGTGCTGATGAATCTGGTGTTCTCCTTCGATTCTATTCTGAGTGCAATTGCGCTCACCGATGTGTTCGCAATAATGGCATTTGCCATTGTGGTTACCGGGGCACTGATGATCTGGCTGGCCGACCACGTCTCGGAGTTCCTGCAGAAAAACCGTATGTATGAAGTACTCGGATTATTCATCCTCTTCGTCGTCGGCATTATGCTTATTTCCGAAGGCGGTCACCTCGCGCATATGAAAATTTTAGGCACCGAAGTCACCCCGATGACAAAGGCAACTTTCTACTTCGTGATCGTAGTACTCGCCTGCTCAGATGTGGTTCAGAGTCGTTATCAACGCAAATTACTGCGCGAAAAACAGGCAATGCTCAACAAAAACTCACCACAAGCCTAGCGCCTACCTCGCTCAAACCATCCGGCGCGGCCACCCTGCTGCGCCGGATACCCTGCAAAGGGTTGCGGCACGCTACCTTTCACATTCCCTTTCATGCACTCGCTCACCTGTCCCGGTCAGCAGCAGCCTCACGCAGCGTAAAAAGCAGTAGAGCAATCAAGGCTGCGTCACCAAAGACATGCTCACGGGCAGTCATCACACGGACGTTATCATGTCAAAAGCCTATAGTCTGACAGGCGCAGTCACCTTCGGCCTCGTCATGACATTTTCATCCGGGCTCGGGCAAACGTTTTTCATATCGTTATTCAATGAAGACCTTCGACACGCCTTCGATTTGAGTCACGGGCAAATCGGCACCTTGTATTTTGCAGGCACACTCAGCAGCGCTATCGTTATTATCTGGGCAGGCAAACTGCTCGATGTGCTGGACATCAGACTGTACACACTGGGCGTTTGCATCGGTCTCGCAACCGCCTGCATGATGATGTCCCTCGTCAGCAGTCCGGCAACACTCGTATTCGCGTTCTTCCTGCTCCGACTTTTCGGTCAGGGGCTGTCCGGACATACCGGAATCACCACAGCATCCCGATCTCCCAGACAACATCGCGGACGAGTAATCAGCCTCTCGGGTCTGGGGTTTTCAATTTCTGAAATGGTTATGCCGGTAACCACCGTCTGGTTACTCACCATGTGGCACTGGCGTGAAGTATGGCGCTTCTTTGCCGGCGCTGAGATTATTGTGGTCGTTCTGCTGAGCCAACTCCTGCTATGGCGATTCAGTCTTGCAAACACCACCAACCCCGACAAGACAGAGCAAAATACCAATACACACTGGAGCCGACATGAGGTGCTTAAAGACCGGAGATTCTGGCTGATTTCACCAGCAATCTTCGCCCCTTCCATCATTTCTACCGGTTTGTTCTTTCACCAGCAAAGCCTCGCACAGGCGAAAGGATTTCCAATGTCGGTTTGGGCATCAGCCATTGCCGCCTATTCAATAGCAGCTGTGAGTACATCGCTGCTGGCAGGCCTGGCAGTTGATCGTTGGTCCGGTAGTTTTGTGGTTCGCCTGCTACTGTTGCCCTTTATTGCTGCCACCATCGTTGCTGTTGTCGGAGCAGGTCAATGGCTCCCTTTTATTTACTATGGTTTGATGGGAATGACCTTCGGTATCGCAACACCGGCAGTCAGTGCACTGTGGGTGGAACTGTACGGCTCAACTCACATTGCAGCCATTCGATCTCTGGTACATGCGATCATGGTTTTCGGCACCGCGCTGGGGCCGGTTTTCTTTGGCACACTGCTGGACAACGGTTATCACTGGAACTTTATCCTGTTGCTTAGCGCTGCTTGGATGTCGACTGCCTCATTAGTGCTGTACGTCACCCCATTGCAAAATCAACTAAACGATCAATCCGGCAAACAATGAAAATCATTGATAAATAACTCACTGCCGGCTCTGCAACTGAGAGTTACCCTGCTACTTTAGATAAAGAACTACTGTCAGGAACTCAGATGATTAAATTACGCAGCAGATGTCAGACTTTCACACTTTTATGCATTGTTCTTATGTCACTACTACTGGTGATGCCGACGCTGGTAGATGCTGCAGAAGTGGTCAACGTCAACCGGGCTGATGCCGCCACCATGATCGCCAACTGGAAAGGCATCGGTGAAAAAAAAGCGCGCGCCATAATCAGCTATCGCAAAAAGAACGGTCCGTTTAAAAGCATAGACGATCTGAAAAAGGTAGATGGTATAGGCGAAGGGCTGATTAAAAAAAATAAACGCTACATGTCGCTGAACAGCGGCGCTAAAACGACAACAGCCGGCACCACCAAGAAAAAGACCACCAGCAACAGCACATCCAAAAAGAAAAAAAGCACAAAAAAAGAATCGACATCCAGTACTAAATCAAAAAGCTCCAATAAAAAGAAAAGCGCTGGCAAAAAGAAAAGCACTGACAAGAAAGCCAGCAAAAAACCATCGTCTACCTGAAGATCCGACAGATAAAGTCACTACCCTGATTGTTGCAACTCCATTTCAACGCCCGCTCGAATCAGCCTGAGAACTTCGAGCGGGTATTGTTCATCGAGTTGTTTTTGCATCGTGCGTAACCCGCTAATGCTTCCGTTCTCAAGACACAGGATTTCATCTTCCAGAACTTCCAGCGCCTGCATCGGGAACTCGGGATCAACCAGCTGTATTGCATTGGCGGCTGGAACATCAGCATTGCGAACCAGGTTAACCAGCGCATCAATACAACCCGCTCGCGGCGCGTTAACCTGACTGATAAGGCCGTTAAGATCCAAAACGCCTGCCTTGAGTGCTTCTGCAACCCGACCGGGATCTACTGCTGCTGAAGTCTGCGGCTTCTCAGTGGTATCGTTCAAGGCTTCAAGAAAAATGGCGCCATATTTTTCCAACTTGGTAGCTCCAACCCCGGATATGGCCGACATCGCCTTCATCGACGATGGTTTCTTTTCTACCATTTCCATCAGGGTCGCATCATGGAAGATCACATAGGCAGGAATGTTTTGCTCCTGCGCAATGCTGCGTCGAACCTCACGCAGCCTGTTCCATAATGTTTCATCCTGCTGCGATACCCCGCCTGCACGCCGGGGCGATTTTTTTTGTTTAACCGGTTTAGTTTCAACCCGGAAAAAGATCGACTCGTCACCCTTCAACACGGGCCTGGCCGATTCAGTCAATCTCAGCCCCCCTTTGCTGTCCAGATCAGTAGTCACCAGGGATCGCGCTATCATCTGCCTGAACACACTGCGCCAGGTGTCTGCGTCACACTCGATGCCAATGCCGAAAACAGACAATTGATCATGACCGAATTTTCGAATGCGATCATCAGCCTTGCCGAGCAATACATCAATCACGTAGTTGGTACCGAATCGCTGACCGGTTCGGTAAACAGCTGATAATGCTTTACGGGTAACTTCGGTGGCATCCCATGTCTTCGGCTTTGCAAAACAGTTATCACAGTTCCCGCATTCGGCAGATAATTTTTCACCGAAATAACCCAGTAATATTTTCCTTCTGCATTCCGTGGTTTCGCACAAGCCCGACATTGCCGTTAGTTTATGGCGCTCCAGCTGTACCACATCAGCGCTGGCCTCTGATTGATTCAGCCATTGCTGGAACAGAATACTGTCCTGTAGACCATAAACCATCCATGCAGTCGATGGCAGACCATCGCGACCCGCACGACCGGTTTCCTGATAGTAGGACTCAATGCTGCGAGGCATATCCAGGTGCGCGACAAACCGTACATCCGGTTTATCGATTCCCATACCAAACGCCACGGTAGCCACCACCACAACGTTATCGCGGGTGATGAATAAATTCATGTTCTTCTGCCGCTGTTCCGCAGACATACCGGCATGATAGGCAACCGCGTTCATTCCCTGATCACAAAGATACTCCGCGGTTTGTTCTGTTTTTTTACGCGACTGACAGTAAACGATACCCGCTGCATCGGGGTACTCGTTATGAATGAACTGAAGCAACTGGCGACGGGGGTTGTCCTTCAGTTCAATGCGATACTGAATGTTGGGACGATCAAAACTGCTGATGAACACCCGGGCCTCCTGCAAACGCAGGTGGTTTTTTATATCAGCACGGGTATTTTCATCTGCTGTTGCAGTCAGGGCGATCCTTGGAATAGAAGGAAACCGGTCAATCAGTGTAGACAGCGCTGTGTATTCAGGCCGGAAATCGTGACCCCATTGCGAGACGCAATGGGCTTCATCAATCGCCAGCAAAGATATTTCCAGGCGCTCTATTAAAGAAAAACCACTTTCTGACAACAACCGCTCCGGGGCCAGGTACAGCAGATCCAGTTCACCCTCGAGCGCTGCTCGCTGCACATCCGCCTGCTGCGAGGTCGACAGAGTTGAATTGAGATACGCAGCACGCACACCGTTCTGCGTAAGTTGCTGCACCTGATCCTGCATCAGCGCTATCAACGGCGATACCACAATGGCCACACCCGGTCGCATCAGCGCCGGAATTTGATAACACAGACTCTTGCCACCACCGGTGGGCATCAGCACGAGCGCGTTGCCGCCCCCGATCAGATTGAGAACGATTTCAAGTTGCTGCCCGCGGAATTGCTCGTACCCGAAGTGCCGACTTAAACATTCTGTAACGTTCTCAACTTCGCTTTTCAACTGCTTGTTTCTCAAGTTAGCCAGCACTCCACCGTTAACGGGCCATCGCTGCGTTGTCATTGTATCTGTCCGGCCGGACAGCTTCACCCATTTCATGCAGCGAACGATGCAAGACGCAAAGGCCTGCTAGAAATGAGTGCGTTGAACCGACTATTAAACACGACAATCTGCCTGATATTTACGTTGACGGTCGCGGCCTGCGGCAGCAGCGAGGACACCCTCTTTAGTGCACCGGGCATTGACACCGGGAGTGCCAGCGCCGGTTACAACGGCACCGGCTCGAACACTGCCATACCATCACTCGGTGCGGCCACCGCAATGCCGCTCGACGATGATTTTGAAGCGATACGTTTTTTGCATCGAGCGTCCTTCGGACCCACTGAAACTACCACCAGTGCGCTTCTGGAAAACGGTTATGCAGAATACATCACCGGGCAGATGCAGCTATCCCCTACGTTTCTGCTACCGGTGACGCGGGAGCGCAGTAGTCCGCGCTGGCTGGAACATATAAACAGCTGGTTCAAAACCAGTGTCAACGCGCAGGATCAGCTGCGACAACGCGTCGCCTATGCGTTGTCACAGTTCTTTGTTGTTTCCGGTAACGGTGAACTGGGACAGCAACCGGCGGCGCTTGCGAACTACTATGACATTCTGATCGCAGGCAGTTTTGGAAATTTCCGCGACCTGCTGGAAGACATCACCCTGAGCCCGGTGATGGGCAACTATCTGAGCATGAAGGGAAACCAGAAATCAGACGCCGACAATAAGATCCGACCCGACGAAAACTACGCCAGAGAACTGTTACAGCTTTTTTCCATCGGTCTGGTGGAACTTAACCTCAACGGGACGCAAGTGCTAGAGAACAATCGTCCCGTGCCCACCTACAATCAGGATACCGTTGAGAATTTTGCCCGGGTATTTACCGGCTGGCACTTCAAAGACGTTGATGACTGGAACTACCCGTCAAATGAGGACTGGTTCAGTCCGATGCAACCGTACGAAGCGCGGCACGACAAGGGCGAAAAGACGTTGTTGAACGGGCTCGTTGTGCCCGCGGGGCAAACCGCACAGCAGGATCTTGAAGCGGCACTGGACAATATATTCAATCATCCGAATGTCGGTCCATTTGTCAGCCGGCATTTGATACGGCAACTGGTGACCAGCAACCCCTCTCCACAATATATAGAACGCATTGCAAACATATTTAACCGCGATGCCAACGGGCAGCGCGGGAATCTCGCTGCTGTGGTCGCCGCCATTTTGCTGGATGAAGAAGCACTGTACGGGTATGAAAGAGACCCGGCTAACTTCGGCAAACTCAGAGAACCCATTATCCGACTGGTATCGCTGTGGCGTGCGTTCAACGCTAACCCGGATCACCCCGACTTTGACTATACCTGGATAAGAAACCGTTTATCACAGGCACCACTGCAATCACCATCGGTGTTTAACTTCTTTTCTCCCACCTTCAGTCAACCGGGCATGCTACGGGATCAGGGGCTGCTTTCGCCGGAGTTTCAGATACATAACGAAAGCTCCATGGTGACCATTACCAGCACATTATTGGCACACTCAATCTGGCGCAATAACCTGTCAGATACCGATCCCTCAATGGCGCCGGTGAATATATCCGAACTGGTCAAACTGGATGGACAAACCGACGAACAGCTTACCTATCTGGCTCGCCTGACGCTCGGCAAACCGATGAGTGAAGGCATAAAGAAACAAGCGTTGTACCTGCTCGAAGAAAGGCGCAATACCAGCGCGCAGTTACGTGCTGAAGAGCTGTTGTTTCTATTCATCAGCTCACCGGAAGCAGCAGTACAGAGATAGAGATTATGAAAGAATACACACGCAGAAAGTTTCTGAATCTGGGTTGCAAAACAATTCTGGGTGCAGGTCTGTTATCCAGCACCGCAGCCAGACTGGCCAATGCTCAGTCTAATGATCATTACCGTGCTTTAGTCTGCATCAATCTCAATGGCGGCAATGACGGTTTCAATATGCTGGTACCGGCAGGCGGGGCGGCTTACCGCGAGTATCACGACAGCCGGGGTCATCTGGCCGTCGGTGAAGCAGATTTATTGAAACTGTCACCGACAACACCCAACACCACCGAAGTCGGGCTCAGTCCGTATATGGCTCAGTTGAAGCCACTGTTTGATCAGGGCCATGTTGCGTTTCAGGCAAATGTAGGCACACTGGTAGAGCCGGCCACACCCGACGACGTGCGCAATGAGAGCGTGCAATTACCGGAGCAGCTTTTCTCACATCACGACCAGGCACGCCAATGGCAGAAAATCGATCACCACCATCACTGGAACAGTGGCTGGGGTGCCCGAACAGCCGATGTTTTTGCCGCCACACAACCCTATCCAAATCTTGCCGCCATCAGCCTGGTGGGCAGTAATGAATGGCAATCAGGGGGTGAACAGTCCGCTTTTACAATAAGCAGCGAAGGAGTACCTTCCTATTCCGGTATGCACGATCTCTCTGAAGACAGCTGGCAGCTACCGCGCCGTCAGGCTTTCATTGAGCTGTTGCACCAGAACTATGAAAATGCCTTCGAACGCTCTTACGCACAATTACAAACTCGAGCACTTGTGCTCTCTACCAACGTCGGTGCCGCCCTCGATCGACTGGGGGATCTGCAAACACCTACCCCTCAAAACAACGCATTGGCAGAACAGCTTGCGATGGTAGCAAAACTCATTGCAATTAAGGATGAGTTCAGAATGACACGACAATTGTTCTATGTCGATCTGCATGGATTTGACACGCACGATGATCAGCTCAGAGTTCAGCCTTATCTGTACAGCCAGCTGGCCGAGGCGCTTGCGTATTTTCACCAGGCATTGCTTGAACTGAATCAGCTGGACAACGTAGTCAGTTTCACTTCATCAGACTTCGGGCGAACGGTATCGAGCAATGGTGATGGCACGGACCACGGGTGGGGCAACCATCATCTCGTCATGGGAGGCGCAGTTCATGGAGCAGATGTTTACGGCACCATGCCACGTCTTGCTGTGAAAGGCCCCGATGACTATAGAAACGGCAGAATAGTACCCACGACAGCGGTCAGCCAGTACGCTGCCGCACAACTGCGCTGGCTCGGACTCGATGAAAACGAAATTAACAACCTGTTACCTTCACTGAAAAATTTTCCCGGTGCCGGCCCCTCTTTCTTCGGCTAATAGAACGGCAGTTAATACCCGCTGCAAAACCAGTCAAATAGAACAAACACGGTCAGCCACTATCACTTTGCTGCATTTCCCAAAGCTTCCGATAGAGTCCGTTACGACTTAACAACTCGCTATGCGTGCCTGTTTCGGTTACCTGGCCGTCGTCAAGCACAACGATTTGATCGGCATCGATAATCGTTGATAAACGATGTGCTATTACCAGCGTAGTGGCATTCTTCGATACGTTATTGAGCGCGTGTAGAATTGCCTGTTCAGAACGACTATCCAGACTCGATGTCGCTTCATCAAATACAATGATCTGCGGTGCTTTCAATATGACGCGGGCAATTGCGAGGCGTTGTTTCTCTCCGCCGGACAACTTCAAACCTCGCTCTCCGACAACCGTATCAAGACCTTCAGGCAGACGTTCAATCAGACTGCTCAGATCGGCACTTGCGGCTGCAGCCAGTATTGCGTCATCGTTCGCCTGAGGATTGGCATAACCGATGTTATAGCGAATCGTATTATTAAACAGAACCGTATCCTGTGGCACGATACCGATGACCCTGCGCAAACTCTCTTGCGTGCACCGGGTAATCGTTTGATCGTCTATAGAAATGCTCCCGGCCGATACTTCGTAGAAACGAAACAGCAATCGCACCAGCGTCGACTTACCCGAACCGGACGGTCCGACAACGGCGACTTTACTGCCGGGCGCTATTGAGAAACTGACATCCCGCAAAATCGGACGATCATCATTGTAGTGGAAGCTCACCCGATTAAACGCCACGGCGCCTTTTGTTACCTGCAATGCAGAAGCGCCTTCGACATCCTGTATTTCCGGATCACGCTCAAGTAGTTTTATCACCAGATCCATGTCAGCCAGTGAATATTGCAATGAGCGATAAACCGACCCGAGAATGCTCAACGGAATAAACAGTTGTAGCATCATTGCATTGATCAACACAAGATCGCCGATGGTAATCTCACCTGCTGCCACATCCATCGCTGCGATGATCATAATGATTGTCACACCCACAGTCACAATCGCTCCCTGACCAAAATTCAGTGCTGAAAGACTTACCTGGGTCTTTTGACCTGCCGCCCCCCACAAGGTCAGTTGTTCATTGTAATTACTCACCTCAAGTGACTCATTATTGAAATATTTGACGGTTTCATAATTCAGCAGACTATCGACGGCCCGCCCGTTGGCAGCACTGTCGAGTTTGTTCATTTCATGACGAAACCCCATTCGCCACTGACTCATCGACAGCGTAAACACCACGTAGCAGAATACCGTACCGATGATGACTACCATCAACATGGAGTCATAGCGATACAACAGTATCCCTCCCACCAGCAGAAATTCGGCTATTGTCGGCAGAATACTGAATACCAGCAGATTAAGCACCGATGCCAGTGAACGGGTTCCACGCTCTAAATCCCTGGAGATTCCCCCCGTGTTTCGCTCCAGATGAAATCGCAACGACAGCTTGTGCAGATGTGCCAGCACATCAACCGCCATTTGATGCATAGCACTGTAGCGCACACGTGAAAACAGGATATCGCGCATTTCATTAAATAAACCGCTTGCCAGCCGCAACGCCCCATAGCCAACCAGCAATGCCAGCGGTATAGACGCCGCAAGATTTGCCGTCAGTTGCTGCTGTGTTTCCTGATCAAGTGAATCTATGATTTCCTTGAGTATCAGCGGCGTGCATACCGTGGCAAATTTACCCAGTAGCAGACAGAACAACGCGATGGATACACGCTTGCTGTAACGCCACACATAAGGCGACAGTCTCGTCAGGTTTGCAAAATCGTGCCGGTCCTGATGCGGCAGACTTTCACCACGGGAGTACCTACGCATGGTGAACGTTCAGTGGCTTGCAGCTGTTAATAAAATACTGTCCGGAGATGGCTGGTAAGTGACTTTAATTTCAGTAACTATAGCAAGAACACGACAATACAATATGACATCAGCACATGGCCAAGATCAGTTTTTACTCAAAAGAACAACACAGAGAAAAAGTACTGCGATTACTGCAGGAGCGTCTGAAGGATCATCAGATAGTTGACTGGGCTCAGTCAGATTTCAACGCAGAGGAATTCACCTACGCCATTTGCTGGCACCCACCGACAAAATTTTTCCGCAACGCATCCGGGCTAAAAGCTATTTTTTCTCTGGCTGCAGGCGTCGACCATTTGATCAACCACCCGGAACTACCCGAAGGTGTACCACTGGTGCGGCTCACCGATGCAGGCATGGGTGATAAAATTGCTGAATATGTTCACTACGGGGTACTGCGAACCCACCGCTGTTTTGATCAGTATTATCGCCTGCAAAAAGCCCATCAATGGCAACCGCTGCCCGATCGACACGCAGCAGATTTTCGTGTCGGCTTACTCGGTTTCGGCGTGATCGGCCGTAGCGTTGGACACAGGTTGCAGTCAGCCGGCTACAACGTTTCCGCCTTCCGGCGCAGCAAGGCCGATGGAGATCAATCGATCCCTGTACTGAGCGGTAACATCACCGATTTTCTGCAAAATCTTGATGTTCTGGTTGCTGTGCTGCCACTCACACCACAAACCACCAACATGATCAACGCCGACCTATTGGGCAAATTGCCGCAAGGTGCGCATTTCATTAACGTCGGACGCGGTGATCAGGTCGTTGAAAAAGATTTGATAGAAGCACTGAATAGCGGACAACTGAGCACAGCGCTGCTCGATGTATGTGCGACAGAGCCGCTGCCGCCCGAAAGCCCGCTCTGGTCTCATGAACAGATCACCATTACTCCCCACGTATCGGGTCCGACACAAATCACTCAATCGGTAGATCAAATCGCAGAGTCAATTCTAAAGATTGAAGCAGGTGCTGATGCCACGGATCTCCCCGGTCTGGTGGATAACAAGCGCGGTTACTAAGCAACGGGCGGACACTTTCGGCGCAGCGCAGCTGACCATCAGATTCCACTTTTTTCGACTATCCAAAAACGCAAAAAAAAAAGCGCGGCACCGGGTGCCGCGCTTTTCCAGCTACTTAAATTGCCGGTGTATTAATCGACTATGATCAGATCCGGCAACAATTGACTAGTAGCGATCGTCACGATAATCGCGGTATTCGCCACGATAGTCATCACGGTACTCGCCGCCACGGTCGCTGTACTCGCTACGCTCGCCGCGGTATTCGCCACGATCACGATACTCAGGCTCTCTCACTTCAACACGCTCGCGCTTGGCGGGCTTTGCAGCCTCGGCAGGTGCAGCACCTGAAACAATCAGACGATAAATAATGGCACCAAGCACGGCACCGACGATAGGTGCAATCCAGAATACCGGCAGTTGTGTCACTGCTACACCACCTGCTTCAGTGCCTCCGAAAAACTTGGAAACCAGCGCAGGACCAGTACTTCTTGCAGGGTTGACAGAAGTGTTTGAAACCGGAATAGAGATCAGGTGGATCAGTGTCAGACCAAGACCGATGGCAATCGGTGCGAAGCCGGCCGGCGCTCGCTCATCAGTGGCACCCATGATAATGATCAGGAAGAATGCAGTCATAATGACTTCCATGACAATCACCGCTTCCATGCTGAATTTGCCTGGAGACGCGTCGCCGAAACCATTAGAAGCCAGGGTAGGTACAGCACCGGCGTTTAGAGAAGCTGCCGCGTCACCTGCATTGGTGACAAACCACTGAAGTACAAATGCAGCTGCAATAGCACCGAGTACCTGAAATACAATGTACGGAATCAGATGGCCGAATCCGAAACGTCCGCCAACCCACAAGCCGATAGACACGGCAGGATTGAAGTGTCCGCCGGAAACATGACCGACAGCGTACGCCATAGTCATGACGGTAAGACCAAACGCCAGTGAAACACCCACCAGCCCGATATTGATACCAATATCCCCTGCAAAAGTGGCTGCGAAGATCGCGCTGCCACAACCCCCGAGCACAAGCCAGAAGGTGCCGAAAAGTTCGGCAAGGTATTTATTGTGAAAATGCATCAGAATTTCCTTTGTTGATTGAGTGAAGGCTATGTAATTATTTTTGTATTCACGAATTTACCGGTAGGAGCACATTACCGCTCCTGTAACCTCAGGTGCCGATAACTCCTGTATTTCTCGCAGCTGCATAATAGCCAGCGAAAATCCAAACTCCAATACGGTTCCGTAAACCTTTGTAAATGCACCACCTGAGATGTGATTTCTTCACCGTAGCACTACGTAAAAATCACATTTTCGCAGATAATGGAATAAGAATAGGTAAATTCCGCGGGGCTGACGCGCAATTGTTAATTTTCGCCACTGATCATTCTGATCGCTTTCGTTATACTCGCCCCCATCGGGCCTCAGCCAGGCCACTCACTACCACACTGACACGCTCGTGTCGTGTTGGAGACTAATTTGTCCAGATTACAGATTTACCAATCGCTTTGGGCGATGGACGCCGGTAGGGGCAGCCACCCACCGGTAACCCATGAGCAGGCGTTTGAAATGGTCAGGGATGCAGGTTACGACGGGATCGCCATCAACCTGGGGGCTGCAGACACCGAAACCGCCTACAAAACACTGCCGTATTTCCGCCAGTATGAGCTCGGGTGTGTGATCAATGCTTTTCCAGCCAGCATGGAAGATATGCTGCCCGTGCTGCAAATGGCGCGCGAGTTCAACGCGGTTGCCGTGAATATCATCGCCCAGGTAATCCCCAGCAGCGTAGATGAAGCCTCTCTGATGGTGCAGGACTGGATAGAAGAGGCAGAAAAAGAAGAAGTGATTATCGAGTTCGAAACCCATCGCAATTCAGTCACCAATGACCTCAACTACACGACGCAGTTGCTAGAAGCAGTACCCGAAATGCGACTGAGCGTCGACCTGTCCCACTATGTAGTAGACCGTGAACTCTCACTGCCTCCGGGCAAAGAAGAACAGGAGATGATTGATACTATTCTGCGCCGCGCTGATGCCTTTCAGGGCAGAGTTGCATCGGCACAGCAAATTCAACTGCAACTGGAATTTCCGCAGCATCAGCAATGGGTAGTGCAATTTCTCGACTGGTGGGAAGCCGGATTCCGCTCATGGAGAAAACGCGCATCTGAAAGCGACACTCTGATTTTCCAGACAGAACTGGCTCCACCCGAATATGCAATGACCGATGCGGAAGGCATGGAAATGTCCAACCGCTGGGAGGAGTCTTTAATCATGAAAGGCTGGGTTGAGGATCTCTGGGCCAGACTGGTAAAAGAAGAAGCCGAACAGGCGGTGCAGAAAAAGGAAACGACCGGCGAGACTGTCAGCGCAACCTGATTATGTTTCATTGCTGGCCGGTTCCGAGTCAGACAGGGCACGCCTGTGCTGCTAACGAACCGCTCACCAGCAACAGCTTGCGTACCTGTAGTAGCGATACCAATGAGCAACCGGCGGCAGACATCACGTGCAGCTAAACGACACTTGTCAACCTGACACACCAGCACAGCAAGTGATCGCTGAAACACTGAAGGTTATCTATCGCGACAATGATCTCGTTGCCGTGGCTAAACCGAGTGGTTTACTGGTTCATAAGTCAAAAATTGACTATCACGAACAAGCCAACGTGGTGGATGCACTGACCGCGCAAATACAGCGACGAATCTACCCGGTACACCGCCTCGACAAAGCGACTTCCGGCGTATTGTTACTGGCGTTAAACGCAGACACCGCACGATTACTTGGTGAGCAATTCGAGCACCGGCAGGTTAAAAAAAACTACCTGGCAATTAGTCGCGGCTATACCCCGTGTCATGGCTGCATTGACAATCCAACGCGGGATAAAGACCGCCCGTCACGGCCAAAAAAAGCCGCCACCACATTTTATAGAACATTGGCTCACATCGAGCTGCCACACCGCGTCGATCGCTACCCGACGTCACGTTACAGCCTGGTTGAACTCACTCCGGTCACCGGACGGCGACATCAGATAAGGCAGCATATGAAGCACATCAATCATCCGCTGATAGGTGACACCAGCTATGGCAAGAGTGCACATAACCGGTTTTTCGATCAGCTCTATGACTGCCGACGACTGTTGCTACACGCATCATCAATAGCGCTTACTCACCCGATAACCGGTCAGCCGCTGGAAATTGCTGTAGCACCGGATACGCCTCAGCTCGATCAGAATCAGTTCCAACGGGTACTCAGTGACGAGCGCTGGTGCCGGATAGATACACCCGGCTTCAACCCTGATGCCAATCCGCAGCGCTGAGTAAGCAGCCTGTACGCGCGCCAGTCAAATCAACAGGCGCGGCGAAACTCTGGCCAGCTTTAAGTGTTAACGTGTTTGGCGTTAACCGCGCTTTCTGCGACGTAATGCAACCATCGATGCTGCGAGCAGAAACAGTAATGCCGGATCCACCGGACCTGGCCTGTCAGACAACACGCATCCGCCATCCAGACCGGTTCGAACGATAGCGCTGATCTGGCGCTCGACTATCTCGTCCACATCGATATAGGCCGGTATGCCATCGCCGTCGGTGTCCGCCACGCCTTCAATGACGTCCAGACTGCCATCCGCATCACTATCCAGATCCAGGTAATCAGGTGTGTTGTCACCGTCAGTATCTACCGTCCCCTCTACTGCATCCGCAATACCGTCCGCATCACTATCGAGGTCCAGAAAGTTTGCGAATGTGTCTCCATCGGCATCGGCGTTGGTTTCTACGGCATCGGGTATACCATCGCCATCGCTGTCAGGGTCCTGTGAGTTCGGCAGGTTATCGCTGTCCGGATCGCCACTGCCTTCTATTGCATCCGAAATACCGTCTCCATCCGAATCAGGCGCATTACCGGTTGTCGGTGTAGAGGTCGGATCGACAAAGTTGGGTAACGAGTCACCATCAGCGTCACCGTCACCTTCGATTTCGTCTGATACACCATCTCCATCACTATCCAGATCAAGATAGTTCGGAATACTGTCACCATCGGTGTCGCCATCACCCTCGACCACGTCCGGCAGGGTATCGTTGTCATCATCCGGATCTGTAAAGTCCGGAATCCCGTCTCCGTCAGAGTCGAGAAAGCTGGTGCCATCGAGCGGATCGGTACCCTGAGCCGCTTCTACGCCATCCGGTACGCCGTCTACGTCCCAGTCGCCCGAATTGCTGGTATCAGTGATGGCATCGTCCTGAAACGAGGCAACACCGTCGTTGTCCGGATCAAACAAAAGCTCAACACGGTTATCAGCATTGCCTACCATCCAGTCGTAGTCATCATCGTCCAGATATGCGGGCACACCATCACAATCCCGATCGAAATAAGGGTACACCCCATCCTCTGTAAGATCACCCACTCCGTCGTTATCGCTGTCACCGTCATTGATATCCGGTGTGCCGTCAAGATCGGTGTCGAGAAAAGAGGCCGCTGAAGATTCGTCCGTACCTTCAGAGATTTCTATGCTGTCGGGCACACCATCACCATCGGAGTCTATTTCATGGGTATGCGATGAATCCTGAAACGCTGCTGTATTGTTGTTATCGGGGTCAAATGATAACTCTACCCGGCCGTCAGTGTTACCGATAGCGGGGTTGGTATCATCATCGTCCAGATAGACAGGTACACCATCTTCGTCAGCATCTATATAGGGATCCCGGCCATACTCCAGGTAGTCCGGGGTCTCATCCCCGTCAGAATCCAGATCAACATAATCGGGCTGGGTGTCGCCATCGCTATCCAGAAAGAACTGCGGATCATCCGGGTCGGTACCCTCGGCAAGTTCAACCAGATCAGGCACACCGTCGCCATCCTTATCGGTCATCGCATAACCCGGCCCTGCCATAAGCAAACATAAAAGCGAGCCGCTTAACATCAAGCGTTTACGATTCGTTAAAAACTGTTGCAATTCCAACACAAGAAAACGTTTCTTATAATTCACTGATCTAACCCTGCGTAAAACATGCTGTGCGACGACAGGAACGCCATAAGCCGCACTGAGCAAACAATAAAAGAATCAATAAAAAGGGATCGACACGACGATCACTTTGAGTACCCGGAAACGACACTAATACACACCCTCCACCCAAAGTTCCCGTACCGGTGGAAAGCACCGCGCCAGTGGTGGGTTGAAACTCATACACCTGCCGCAATGATTCAGCACCGGTAGACTGAATGTCGATCGCATCAATCAGGCCATCACCATCGGCATCTGCATCAAACACATCAGAGATGCCATCACCATCGGTATCATTGCCCGCGGTATAGTCGGCGTCATACAGATCGTCTATTCCGTCATCATCTGCATCCGTACCGCCGGTGATTCTGCTGTCGACAGCATCATTGATCGCATTGGCATTTAAATCTATGGCATCGTCATGCCGTCCATCTCTATTAGAGTCGGCGCCACCATATTCAGCAATATCGAAACGCCCGTCACCGTCACTATCAAGATCTACAAAATTCCACAAGCCGTCGCCATCAAGATCCAGCGGCTGAATTGCGGAGTCTATGTCATCGTGCAAGCCATTCAGGTCAAGATCGGTGAAGAGGTCGACTCTTCCATCTGCATGATTGTCATTCATTTGCTGCTCGACAATGTCTGGAATACTGTCCTGGTCAGCATCGAGGTCTATATAGTCGGGTAGTCCATCGCTATCCGAATCCACAGCAGCAGCGGAATTTAATGCAGCTGCAGCCGTGTTTTCTGATCGATCGGGAATACCATCATTGTCACTATCCAGATCGCGAAAATCAGGGTGCTGATCACCATCACTGTCTCGAGGTGCTTCGACTTCACCGCTATCCGCTGTGGTTTCAAGATCATCGGCTATACCGTTTGAACCCACGACAGTGATAGTAATTGCAGTCGCGGCACCTGTGGATTCGATGAGATCAGAGATACCGTCACCATCCGAATCAGAATCAATGTAATCACGCTCGCCGTCCAGATCAGTATCAATCATGCCCTCAACGGCGTCTGTAATGCCATCGTTATCACTGTCAAGATCCAGATAATCCGCTACATTGTCTCCATCAGTATCAGCTGTCCCTTCAATATCATCTGCAATACCGTCACCATCGCTGTCGCTGGTAAACACAACGCTGACCGTAAAAGGCTGATTGGTCGTATTGCCTGCAATATCACTTGCCGATGCAATCAGTTTATTTTCCCCGCTCAACAGTTGTCTTCGAACATGACACGACCACTGCCCTTCATTGTTGGTAACTGCCAGACAGACGGCCTCACCCTGTTCGGTAGAAATTTGAACCACTCCGGAATCAGCCTCATCTGCTACGCCTGATATCATCGGTGCTGCATCGGATGACGGGGCGATCTCGTCAACACTGATTACAGGTGCAATAAGATCAATCGACAATTCAGCGGCTGTTTGATCTGTGCTCGAATTTCCGGCGATATCTGCCACCAAGGCGACTACGTCATAAGTTCCATCGGGAAGAGCGTCAGATACAGGCACCAGAAGTTGCCAGTTACCCGCTTCATCAACACTCAGGGCTGTGTCTTCTGTTACATAGGTGATTTCATTTAACTTCACCGATAAGATGTAGTCGCCATCAACCGGAAATGTACCAGCCACCAACGGTGTGGCACTGGCACTCAATAACACGGCAACGGTGGGAACAGGTGGCGCAATGGTGTCGATCAGTACAGAATCCGAACCGCTTGGTGAACGGTTCTCGGCCTCATCTACAATAGATGCAACCACCGAAAGTGTTTGTCCTTCCTGCGCTACGGGCAGTGTAAAGCTGACCATGCCTTCAGCCACATCGAGCGGAGTCAACACGAGAGATTCATTACCAACACCATAGTCAACATACACTGTATCATTCACAGCCACCCCCACTGGAAGAGTGACAACGACGACTACATTGGTGTTGTGTTCTTCTGCAGACAGAAAGCCACTGTCATCGGTGTCTGCAACAATTCTGATCAAGGGCCGCTCAGGAATAGTAAGGTCAGCCTGCACACTTAACGTATGCGCCGACAACAACACACCTTCCTGGCTCTCCAGACGGGCATCAAATGAAACTATCTGACCATCTGAAGGTGGAGTAAAAGCAAACTTCACCCGTTGTTCAAGCAGGTGATTTTCGTCAATAACAGCACTCTGTGTTTCAGTCCCGCTGTCTACAAACACCACACTGCCTGTAACTGCATTATCTGGAAGCAACACGCTCACATCCAGCTGCCCCTGCAATTCCTCACGATTAATATAACCATCCGTGTTGATGTCCTCGGGGACAAGCAACTCTATAGAAGTTGCATCAGCCACTGTGCGTTTTCCATTACCGGTATTACGTGACACCAGGGCCAACGCCGCCGTGTCAAACCCACCACTGCCATCTCTCACAATGTAATCTATGGCTGAAACAGCTCCACGATAATTAACTGCCGGTACAAACCGGTAGGCACCGTCCTTGTTAATCGTGACCGCACCTTCCTTGAACGAGGCTGTGGTGTCGGTACTGTGTTCTACTGAATTTATCCGGAAATGTGAAATCTCCAGCACATCAGTGTCGATTCCGACATCTATATCACTGTCGTTAGCGAGCAACCCTTGATACGCCGGCACCACCAGTGTTTTGTTCACATCGAACACATGGTGATCATCCACTGCCACAGGTTTATCATTAATATTCGTAAATACCGCATTTGAATAACGCTTCTCATCGAACAACACTGAAACATCGGCACTTTGCGAAGCGTTGGCTCTGATTTCAATTAAGAGCCGGGGCAATTGAACAATACTGGCGCTTACAGAAGAATAGGAATCAACTACCCCTGAATGATCAGCGGAAATACCCGGCTTTATAAACAGTGCATTGCTTTTATCACTGGACAGCTCAAGCGTCGTCATGAATTCGCGGGTATAGTCCGACACTGCATGAACAACTATTTCGTCAGCAATGTCCCGGTTAGCCGCAAGGCTCACCCGGGTGTTGATCAACTGCGCAGACTGGCTGGCCGCATCAATCAGTGTGAGTGCAAATATCACATACCCGTTATCACCCTGCGGCTCTAGTCTCGGACGAAAAGATAGTGATTGATGACTGTTATCATCAATACTGATCAGGCGGGTATTCTCAAGTGTGAGTACTTCCACATCGGCATGGGTACCTTCTGCCACATCGTGAAAGCGATACACTGCGCCCACCTGCAGCTCAGGACCACCGACCAGCACAGGAGAGGCACTGAAGTTCAAATCAGGTACTGTTGCAGCTGAAACAGTACTGCACAATAGCGTCAGTATTGCTAACAGACTGAGTTGTACGGTTTTAGCGTTCAATTTCAACATGAGATCCAAGTACCTGATCAATTTGCCAGCCCGGACAATCCCTTTGTGCTCGAACTTGTCAGTTGCTTTTTATTGTTGGGTGTTCGGTAAACAAACCGGAGTTCAGCTTTTATTCCGGCAAGCTTGTTCCCGACACTCTGATTGAGCACCTGATTGGATTCGATGCAGGGACGCTCAGTACTTCACCCTGCAACCGGCCATATGATTTCCAGAACCCGGCCTGAAAATCATATGGCCTTATCACTACTGAACTGTGCGAAATTCAACCCGCCGGTTAATGAGTCGACCTTCCTGCGTGGTGTTGTCAGCAATTGGCCGGCTTTCACCGTAGGCACGTGCCTGCAGTCGATCAATCGAGATACCCTGGGCAATCAGGTAGCGAACCACTGATAGAGCACGACGTCGCGATAACTCAAGATTGTTTACCTCTTCACCCTGATCATCTGTGTGCGCCTGAACAGATAGCTTCACATCCGGAAATTCCCGCAGCGTCTGGACGACGTCATCCAGTGTCACCCTTGCCACTTCAGTCAATGTGTCCGAACCGGTTAGAAAGTTGATGCCTTCGATGACACCGTTAAACATCTCACAGCCGTCACTGTTGACCGGTGTTCCAGCAATGGTTTCCGGGCAAAGATCCAGATCATTCAATACACCGTCGGCATCAATATCGTTGGATACGAGCTCAGGTGCTTCAGGTATCGCCGGTATTTCCGGAAGCTCTGGTATTACCTCAGGCGCAGGTGGCGGTGGGGGCGGCGGAGGCAGAGGCGATATCGGCGCAGGCGCCGGCAACACAGGAAGCTGTGGTTCGTCTGCCGGTGCCAGGTCTTCTTCGTCGACGCCACCGAAACGATAGAGCACAGCCACCCCGGTATATTCAGCGTCGGTGTCATAGCGCACATGTTCCAGTCGCCCGGCCAACCCGTTACGTAAACCGTATTCTATTCCCAGACCGGCAAGGATCTGTATATCGTTCTCACGCGTGTAACTTACGTTGCCGACTGACTCGTTTTCCATTTGTCCGGCACCGACCCGGGCAAAAAATGAAAAGCCGGCGCGAAGATCAAGCCCGTCATAATCGAGGTAATCATCGTCGGCATAATCATTCCACAGATAGTAAAGACCGCTGATGGAGATTTCACTGTAGTCAATGCCAACCTGTTCCTGCGTATCAGTATTTTGCAGTGAGGCGGACCCGAGGTCGGCAAACTGTAACTCGAATGACAGACGACGACTGAAATCAAATCCGGCGAACGCCAGCCCCCCTCTGTCTGAAGTATCTGTCACGCCGAACAGAGTGCCGCCAGTCGCCGGTTCAAGTCGGGAATTACCCCCTCCGGCCCCCAGATAGAATCGTTTGGGAAACTTCCCGTCCCACCCGTCACTTGATTGCGAATACACCGGGGAGCTGGCAACAGTTGCTACAAACGTCGAGATCGCCAATGCCGGCACTAGTGAGTTCATTTTCATTTGTTCAATACGTCCAGACTTGTTTTTGTTTTTGCTTTTGTATTTATTTAGTAAAGATTCTTATTATTTGCAGCAGCGCGCCCCGTTGGCCTGTTGACAACTGGGTTAATCTGCCGGTTTTTCACTTTATTAATGAAAGAGTATAGTCGGGTGTCACAGAACTGCTGACTTGATAATGAAAGGTTATGCATCACGCGCCATCAACCGACTCAAGTGGAGCTGAAAAACGGGGTGCAACACTGCCTGCCTGGACCAAACCCCACCGGAAAGACTAGCCGATGACACAGAAGTATCTACTCTGGAACCTAAAGTCGTGCCGCGAGGAAAATAATTTTCCTACTGCCGGCGCAGCGGCTTTCACCCACGCGCAATAACAAATTTACCGGATTTCTGACTGATGTTAAGACCACCAGACAAGCCACCTTTCGCATGACTTCAGTAAGCAACTGGCTAGCTGCGGCCATGAACCTGGCTACCGCTGACGGAGAAATGGTACTGGCCACCATATGGCATAAGAGCGGCTACAGCCCGGATAACGTTGGAGCGAGGCTGCTGGTAACTCATGACGCCGTGCACGGCAGTATGAACACGGGCCGCAGACGCAAAGAAATTGCCGATAGTGCCCGGGCATGCATGAACAGAAAACTGACGGGAGCTGTAGCGCAGTATCCACTGGGCAACATACTCGGCACCGGCAATGGCAGCTACGAAGTCGTCTTCAGCGTCTTTCAATGTGGCGGCAACCTACCAGACTGGCTGGTAAAGGCTTTTCAGTTACAACAGGAAGGCAAGCGTTTCGTACTGTCACAAACCATCGAGACGCACGCCGATAATGTCTTATCAGACTTCAGAGTGATCACACCGGATATCGCTGACTCAGACCCGCTTACCCAACGCGCGCAATCCATGCTGGCCAATGGCCTCGCACCGGATAGTTCAAGTCGTATTCATACCGGGCATCTCACAACGCTGTTACAGGTGGTGGGTGAACCACAATTGAATGTCGGTGTTATTGGCTCAGGTGAAATGACAAAAAGTCTGATAGCACAGTTATCGCTTTTACCTGTATCCGTACAATGGCTCGCACCCGGATTCAATGCAGACAGTGAGCGCAGTGTTGCGAAAGCACCTCTGAGTCCTGAAGCTCTGGAAAAACTGCCCGGTCGAACCAGGCTGGTAATTGCGACCGGAGACCATGAATTGGATTACCAGTATTGCAAACAGGCACTGCTTTCCAACAGATTCACATACGTAGGATGCATTGGCAGCGCAAAAAAAGCCGACCTCATCAAAGCGCGGCTGGCACAACGCAAGATAGCCAGTGATCAACTGATTATTCCTGTCGGACTCCCGTCAATCGATGGAAAGCAACCGGCGATCGTCGCCGCCAGCATCGTTGCGCAGTTGTTATCGTTTAAGGACAACTCTACTTCTGCAGGAAAAATACAGTCGAATGAAGAGACCGGGTCGATACGACAGTGAATACCAACGCCCCCTTCAATAGCAGTGCACTATTGATTATCAAGGCTGTCAAAGTAATCGAGTGCCAGCGTTACCCCGTTTAACGAAAACATAACGCTTGTACTGCTCTGTAAAGAATTGTTCCAGAACATTTCAAGCGTGCCTCCGGTGCGCAGGCGATTAATCATCTGAAGTGCTGCTTCACCTTGCAGCAACACCAGCGGTTGATTCAACAGCATCTGCTGAGAAGCGACTGGAATAGTTGTCTGCGCGACGCCATCCACTGACAACTGAATGCCACTGTCAACAATGTGACTATCAGTAGTCGGCATCAACCGAATCCGCCAGCTTCGAGCACTCGAGCGATCAATCAGCAGTGACCAGTTGCCTTCTGAGGCAAACAGCTGTTGCGCCTGAGCCTGACAGACCTGTCCGGCATCGGCCGCACAGGCAGAAGTCCATTCACCGAAATAACCGTATAAAAACCCGGCCGCACCATAGCTATCAATGGTGGCCTCTGTGGTAACAGGGGTAGCGTCAGGCACCTCAGTATCAGCAATTTCATCATTCAACACCGCTTCCCCGTCAGCTGATTGGAGCTCGGTTTCATCCACCGCTTCAATCCCGATACTCATCACCGCGGTGGTACAGTCGCGATCAAGTACCGGCCGAAGCAGGTTGAGCCGGTTGATCTGCATCACAGGGCGCGTTTTTTCTACTGTCACAAGCCGACCACGAAATTCCAGATAAACCAGCTCAAGCACCTCGGTCGTCACCTCGCGATAACGCTCATTGATGCTTTCGATCTCATCGGACTGATCGTCAACGATCCAGTCCTGCCGGAGATCACATGACTGAAAAATGCCTTTGTCGTCTGTTAGCAGAAAATAGCCGCGATAAAAACTGCCATGCGCCAATCTCGTACGTCTCTCCACGTACAACCTGCGCAATTCATTGGCTCGCGCTCTGTTCAACGAGATCCGGCAAGCCTGAACCGCCGGCTCGCGGGAAATTTCATCAAGACCGGCGACGGTGAAGTCACAATACTGATCACGATAATCGCGGAACTGTGTTTCCATTAATCGAAGGCGTTCAACCTCCGATGAGCCGGAATCGGTATCCGACACGCCATCACTCGACTCCACCAGCTCTGCCCAGTCAGTCTCGATGCCAGCCATCGCCAATTCGGCATCTCGCTCCAGCACAATCAGACATTCTTCGAAGCCGGACTGATCAAGCGACAGGTTGCGACATTGCGAAACCACTTGTGCGGCATTGGGTTCTGATGCATGTGTCTCGGCGGCCAGTGCGCTGATAAAAAACCACATGCAAAAAATAACCAGCGTTGAGTAGCTTGAATTTTTCATTGAGTCAAAAGACTGACGAGTTATACCGGGAAATACTTTCGTTTCGGTCAGGATAGTGCAACAGCACATTTGATAGTCTCATGGAGGTTTGTCCGGGTTCTACTACACTCACCATACAAGAAGAATTTATCCGGATACAGTAATTGCTGCCAGTAGCCTAGGCTGGCTGCGTCGAAACCGCTGCGACGCCCGGTTGGCAACCACTTATAAGAATAAAAGAGATACGTGATGCAATCTAACCGAACCACACCATCGCGAGTGGCGGGCACCGGCAGTGCACTGTTACTGCTTCTGCTGGGTATCCTGCTATTGGCAGCAGCCCTGTACCTGTGCTTCTCTGTATTGCGCCCGGAGATCGAAAGCGACCTCGACGCACGGGTCAGTGACACCCTGCGGGATATCGGCCTCAGCGATGAGAACATACTCATCTCCGGCCAGGACGTCATGCTCGCCGGTACCGTACCGTCAGAAATCGTGCGTCAGAAAGCCGAAGTAAGAGCCGCCAGCATCTACGGTGTTGCCCGCGTTTACAATAACCTGCGACTGTCCGGTGACAGCGATGCATTGAACGCAACGGATAGCTTCGCAACACCGCCCGACAGCAATCAATCCGACACCGGCCAGACTGCCAGTGGACCGGATGCCTCAAATGCCGGTGCAACAACAACTGATACACCAGCCACCGGGAACGGGTCTCTCAGCATCGCTCCGGACGGACTTGTGCTGGATGAAACACTCTCTCCGTCGACGCTGGATATCACTGTTGCCGACGGGCAGGTTACGGTACAGGGTATCGTGCCTGATGAAACATCGATGCAGCGAATTCTCGCAGCGGTACAAGGCAAATTCGGTGCTGCCAATGTAGAAGACGACATGTCTACCTATGTCGGTTCCGCCAAACCTCGCTGGCTGGATGGCACGATTAAGCTGATCGATCAGATAGACAACATCGAAAACCCTTTTATCAAAATCACACATTCAGGAGCGATATTCGGCGGCACCGTTGATTCAGTTGCAGTGGGCCAGCTAAAGACGGCGCTTGCCAGGCAGTTGCTGGGTGACTACCTCGACGTTAACTCGGAGTTCTCCGTCGCCGATGACGCAGGTACTACGCCGACACCTGAAGTCCCGAAACGAGCCGTTATCAAACGACCGGCCACACTTAAAATCGCGAGTGACAACGGCTCACCGGTGATCGCAGGGATCGTTAACTCCGAACGCGAGGCAAAAGCGATCAGAGAAGGCGCAGCCAATCTTTTCGAAGGCAATTTTGATGATCAGCTACTTGTAGACGATGCAGTTGC
>JAHDHK010000009.1:0-578 GCA_020631335.1 Chromatiales bacterium | reverse complement strand
GCACAGGCTCCCTGGCTGGGAGAAGCCATTGCAATTGCCAACAATGTACGCGGTGTCGATAATTTTTCAGTCAGTATCAGTAACAATCAGCTGTTACTCAGTGGCGATGTAACTGACAGCATATCAGCGCGGTCTCTGGCAAGTGCCGCCACCGAAATTGCCGGCGACAAGTTCAGCGTAGTAAATAATTTTACCCCGACACTGGACGGGCCAATCGAACTCAGTGGCGAAGAACTGCTGGCAGATGAACTGCAGCGCGAGCTCAATGCACTCGACACAGCCGCCATCGTATTCGAAAAGGGCAGCACAACTCTGACCGAAGATGCCAAGCTGGTACTCAACGATGTTGCCGATGTCATTATGACTTATCGCAATCAGGTCGTAGAGATTGCCGGGCACACTGACAATACAGGTGACGCACTGGCAAACCTGGAACTCAGCAGAAAACGCGCTATAGCTGTACAGGAGTACCTGGTTGATCGTCAGGTTCCGCAAGCCAGACTCAGTCCGATCGGATACGGAGAAACCGATCCGATCGCCGACAACCTGACGCCGCAGGGTCAGGCAGCAAACCGCAG
>JAHDHK010000238.1 GCA_020631335.1 Chromatiales bacterium | reverse complement strand
CTGTCTATCGGCACTGCTTCTGCCATGGGTCTGGATTCCGGTACCAAACCGTTAAGCTCGGTAAACGGCGTAAGCAGCCCGTCGCTTTCTTATAAAGTACAGGACGGCGTGGCAACGTTGTTCGGGAACGCCGAATCCGGTTTTGAAGCACAGTTGGCGGAGAACTACGTTGAGCAGATCAACGATGTCGATCAGGTGATCAACCTCATCACGTTTAACTAATTTATGAAGGCCTGCTAATCGAGTGGCGCATGTGTCGCCACTCGATGACGCAGTTATTATATTGCAGACCAGTTGCAATCACCCTTTATTCAACAACCGTCGTTGAAAACAGGTATTCTTCGCCATCCGCTGACGAACACCACCTGTTTTTTGAACACCTCCCGATCAACACCGCCTCTAGCCGATTATCTGCTGTTAACGATTCTCTCGACAATTCTGGGTGGAAGCTTTATTTTCACAGCGCTGAGCGTAAAGGATATCCCTCCGATCACCGTGGTGTGGATGCGGCTGACACTGGCAAGTTGCATTCTAGTTCCACTCATGCTTTTGCGGAAGCAACACTTCCCACACATATCAAGCACCTGGATATATATCCTCGCATCAGCCATGTTTGGCAACGTCGTGCCGTTTTCTCTGATTTCGTGGGGTCAAACCCGGGTAGATGCAGGGCTGACCGCAATTTTTATGGCAATTATGCCCCTGGTGACGATTCTTCTTGCCCATGTATTCACCCGCGATGAAAAAATAAACTGCTGGAAGTTTGCCGGCGTAATATGCGGAATATTCGGCATAGTGATACTGATGGGACCGGCGTCACTGACCGGCGTCGGCACAGAACTCATTCATCAATTAGCGATTCTTTGCGCTGCGGTTTGTTATGCCATTAATGCAATTGTCACACGAAAGCTTGTAGCCTTGCCGAAATTACCGATGGTTGCAACACTCATGCTGTGCAGCGCAGTCATTATCACTCCTGCCTATCTGATCACTGCTGACAATCAGGTTTTAGCACCGTCTATGGCGTCGATACTTGCAGTACTTGCGCTGACCATCGGGCCGACCATAATCGCGACCTGGCTTATTCTGATCGTAATCGAGCGTCAGGGGGCATCTTTTTTAAGTCAGATCAATTTTATGGTGCCGCTGTTCGGTGTGTTTTTCGGTGCAATCTTTCTACACGAAGTACTCCCTCTGAACGCGTGGTTTGCACTGGCGACTATTCTGGTGGCTCTGGGCTTATCACGACTCGGTTCACGATTGTAGTAAGCCAGCGGTCGTTACTTCAGTGCGATTGGGTCACCGACCGAATACTATCTGGTTTATAACGCCGCGTTGCGCACCGATATGTCTGGCACCACCCTGTATTCGATCAAGGAGTAAAGCGCCTTCAAGAGAAGACATAATCATTCGAGCAATGACTTTACGGTTGCTTGTCGATTCATAGTCTTCTTTGTGCGCCTCAAGCTGTTTGATCAGCCACTTCTCCGTGTTGTCGAAATAATCGCAAAGCAGCTGCCGGTTACTACTGCTGAGTTGCTCGTATTCGGCTGCCATCATTCCGCACAGACACAACTTGTTCTGACGACCAACCTCTTCGAAGATATCGATAAAACTTTTTATTTTGGCGTTTAGCGTATCGTCACGCCCGGCAATAACATCGAGCTGCGCAAAAAACTCACTGCTATAGCGCTGAATCAGTGCTGATCCAAGATCAGATTTTTCAGGAAAGTGGTAGTGCACGCTCGATGATTTAATACCTACTTCCGCCGCCAGAGTGCGGAAACTCAGACCACTCATACCCTTGTGCTGCACCATCTCCTGTGCTGCTGCCTCCAGTTTTTCACGATTCTGTGCCAATGCTGTCACCTGTTCCGCAGCGATTAAAAGTGCACATAAGTCACCCTTATCTTATTGATAATACGATAAATCATGCCAAAAACCGCACTATTTACCCGCCTCTCTATTCTAGCGCAGGGAACTTCTGCGGGCGCAGTTCTTCTAAAAATATATTTGTCTATCTACAGATAGATAGTTACACTGCTTTCAACCAACCCAAACCTGTTAAGGAATTTATCCAGTGAAAATCTACGACTATCCAGCGTTCCCCAACCCGGCAAGGGTACGAATCGCTCTGCATGAGAAAGGCGTGTTCGACCAGATAGAATTCGTCACGATTGACGTACCGGCGGGGGAACACAAATCAGCCCGATTTGCTGCCCGCAACCCCTCTACTGCTGTGCCGGTACTTGAACTGGAGTGCGGCACCTTTATTTCCGAATGCACCGCCATTACCGAATACATTGATAATGCCTTCGATGGACCGCGGCTGACGGGAACCACAGCAAAGGAAAAAGCCACGATTCATATGATGCAGCGCAGAAGCGAACAGATGGTGATGGATGCAGTAGGCAGTTACTTTCATCACGCAACGTCGGGGCTGGGACCGGATATAGAGTCCTATCAAAACGCGGAATGGGGCCGGCATCAGCAGAATATTGCTAAAAAAGGATTTGAATACTTTAATGAGGTTCTCAAGGATCGCCGTTACGTTGCCACCGGGGATTTTTCAATGGCAGATATCACACTGTATTGCGGGCTGGGATTTGCCGATTTTGTTAAAGTGGATGTTCCCGCGTCTCTTGAGCATCTTCACCAATGGCGCAGCCAGGTTGCCGAACGTGAATCGGTAAAAGCGGCAGCAGCAGGATAAAAAACATGAACGTTAATGCAGACTTCACCGCTCGCGTGGTGATGCATGGCGATACGCTTCCCTGGGAATCATCACCGATGGCCGGCGTCGAGCGTCGACGCCTGGACCGGGTAGACGCTGACAACGACCGGGTGACCACCATCGTACGCTATGCGCCGGGCAGCCATTTTTCATCGCATGTACATGGGGGTGGCGAAGAGTTTATCGTGCTGGAGGGAGTCTTCGAAGACGATTACGGCGAGTGGCCGGTCGGCTCCTACATTCGCAACCCGCCTCAGTCCAGCCATACCCCCGGGTCAACGCCCGGCTGTACAATATTTGTAAAGCTGTGGCAGTTTGCGCCGGATGATCGAACTTTCGTTCATGCCAACCGGTTCAAGCTGGGCCGGGTAGCTGATCGGGACCGCGACGGTGTTATGGTCTCGACCCTGTACGAAGACGAACGCGAGAGCGTACAGTTTGAATACTGGGCTGCCAACTCGACCATTCAGGTAGATGCACAGGGTGGCGCAGAAGTACTGGTATTGGAAGGCAGCGCGACACAGGGCACCGACACGCTTAACCCGCAGGGCTGGCTTCGCTCACCGACAGGCAGCAGCCTGTCTTTTACTACCGCAGAGTCCGGCGCAGTCGTGTGGGTAAAACGCGGCCACCTGCGGCACGTTTGATTGACAATGTCGTGAGCAAAGTAACCACCAGTACCGATGTGTTAGTCGTCGGCGGCGGACTGAGCGGGTGTGTTGTCGCTCGCGAGTTAAGCCGGCGGGGTACTGATTTTACGCTGATCGATGCACGTGCACGGCTGGGCGGGCGGATTTTAACCCGGACACCGGGCAGCAAAGACAACCACGCTGCCCGCATTGACCTTGGCCCATCGTGGTTCTGGCCACACCAGCGCACATTCGTCGCGCTGCTGCAATCGCTCGGGCTCGAACAGCGCGTGTATGAACAGGCACACCATGGAGACAGCATTATCGAATATGCCAGCGGCCAGCTTGAGCGACGAGCCGGCGCTGTATCTATGGCAGGTAGTTATCGTCTTGACGGCGGTATGAGCACACTTATCGACAGCATCAGTAAAACGCTGGATCGTGATCGCATTCGTCTAACTACACGACTCGCTTCTTTCGCAGAATCCGATAGCGGTATAACCGCAACGCTTAACACCGATTCAGGCGATGAAGTAATAAGCTGCCAGACGATCATTCTGGCACTACCACCGAGACTACTGGCCGCTACCGTAGAGTGGCAAACCAAAGATGCAGAATCGACGAATCTGCTCAACTCTATTTCGACATGGATGGCTTCTGAGGCCAAAATCACATTAATTTATGACGAACCTTTCTGGCTGACGCAGGGATTGTCCGGTGATGCCATGAGCCAGATCGGACCGATGGCAGAGATTCATGACGCCACCCCCAGAAACAGCACGATTGGCGCATTGTTCGGCTTTTTGGCCGCAAGGCCTCAACAGAGAGCCAACAACGAAGACGCCATCAAACAGGAGTCTGTGCAGCAGATTCAAAAAATATTCAATACTAAAAAAACACCCTCAACCATTATCTACAAAGACTGGGCTGCCGACCCGCTTACCGCAAGCAGCACAGATGCTACCGCCCGGAGAGCTCATCCATCAGCCGGGGGTTTAAAACGACTGACCATAAGTAATCGTGTTATCTGGGCAGGTAGTGAAGCAGCCACACAGGATGCCGGCTATCTGGAGGGTGCTGTGAATTCAGCTAACGCTGCAGTACAACAACTGGCAGCAACCTAAATTGTGATCGCTTTTACCGGGCCAGCCATCAAGACAATTCGCTGCCAGGTGAATCAGGGCCGGAAAGAATCTTCAAGCAGAGTTTCCCAGTCGTACACCATTCGCTCATACGACTCTTCGCAAAACTCTACTCTGTCTTGAGAAAAACCGATATCGTCGGCCAGCGCCTGATACTTTTGAGTATCGCTGCCCACAATGTGGCACAGAGTGCTGTAGTAGCGTTGTTCATCCAGGCTGTGCTCATCCCAGAAGTCTGCCGCTTCCAGCTCTCCGCGATCTTCGCTTTCAAGCGCAAATAATTCTGCCGCGTTTGCTGCCATATCAGCGCCATCGTCATAATATTCAAGCAACAGCATTGATGCGAGACCATCGACTGCATCTTCTTCTTTACCGACTACCGGAATTTCCAGTTGATCTATTAACGCATGTCCAAGCTCATGATAAAGCGTATGCAGCATGGCATCACTGGCAAACACTTCCTGCTCTTCGATATCTGATTCGAGATCATCGATACGATCGATTACCTCGAGGTAAAAATGATAGTGAATATGTATTTCACTGATGGCCGGATCGTACAGTGGCCCGTCCTGCGCACCGAGGATAACCTTTATATCGCGAACCAGCGTAAAAGCACCATTGATAAAAGCGATACCGTCTTCCAGTACACCGCTATCAATCAATGCAGCCGCGTCGGCTTTATCGTCGGTGTCCAGATAATCGAGTATGACCTCAGCAGCCGATAACCCGACAGGTATCTGTAAAAGTGTTGCCAACAACAATGACTGTAAAAGTGTTTTCACGATAGCGTTTCTTGGTGAACCAAAATTATCAGGCGAATAGAAATTACAGCTTCGGACCCAGATCGATGCCGGAGCCATCGGTAAATCTCGAATAGCGAAACCGGTGTAAATTGTAGGCCACCGGCCTGCCCTGCACCAGATCGGACACGAGCTTTCCGGCTGCCGGCCCGATTCCAAAACCATGACCACTGAAGCCGGTGGCTATCAGTAAACCGTTATAACCCGGTGCATGATCAATGACCGGCACGACATCGGGCATGGTATCAATCATACCCGCCCAGCTATGTGCCGCTGCCAGTCCGGGCAGGTGTCCAAAGCGTTGTTCGAATCGCTTAATCAACAGGCTGACAGCCGATTTCCTCGGTTGCGGGTTCAGAATTCGATTGCGCTCAAACGGGGTGGTGTCATCGGCAGTCCAGCGCCGTGTTGTACGCCAGCCATCCGGGAACCCCGCTGGTGGCAGACCGAAGGTGAATGATCGCCAGTCATCAACAAACGCCGGCATAAAGGACTTGAGATAACGCAGCGAATCGCGTCCGATAAAATGTTCGGTCAGATCCGAAAGTGCCAGTGTATAGCCACCATCTTCACGCCGGCGGAATGCTATCTCTTCATCTGCTGCATTACCGGTGTAGAAGTCGGGTACCGGTGTTGTAGCCACCACCGTTGAGCGCACGGTGAGCTGCGGCAGATAAAGCCCGAGATTGCTTGCAAACAAAGATGACCACGCGCCGGTGGCCAACACCGCAGCATCACACTGTACAGGGCCGTGCTCGGTGACTACGCGATTTATGCTACCGTTTTGCGTATCGATATGCCGCACTGCGCAGTGCTCTTTAATCACCACTCCGTGACGCTGAGCAGCACGCGCGATAGCCGGGACGGCAATCCAGGGTTCCGCACGACCGTCATTCGGCGTATAGATGCCACCACACCACTGCTTTGATGCGCCGTTAATTTGTTTTTCCACCCCGGCACCGGTGATCATTCTGGTATCGAGATCATGCGCTTTCGCAATACGCATCCATGATTCTCGCGCCGCAAGTTTCTTTTGCGTACTGGCCAGGTAAATAATGCCGTGCTGACGAAAGCCGACATCCTCTCCGATTTCCTGACGCATCTGTTCCCACAGACGAATCGACTCCATCATGATAGGCAGTTCATCGGCATCGCGACCTAATTGCCTTATCCAGCCCCAGTTACGCGATGATTGCTCGCCGGCCACCAGCCCCTTCTCACACAACACCACCTTCAAACCCGACAAGGCCAGCTGATAGGCTGTGCACACACCGATAACACCGGCACCGATGACGACTACATCGGCCCGTGCCGGCAGCTTACTGTCAAACTGCAACGAGTAGTCAGCAGATTGTTTGAACTGAACCGGACTATCTATCACTGCCGGGATCCTGTGTCTGCAGTGGTGAACGCATCCATATTGAAAGGTAAAGGTGCGGTAAAAGACATACGCCGGTCATTGAGCGGATGCGTGAACGCCAGAGTTTGTGCGTGCAGATACAACCGGCCTGCAGACTGCCCGTAAAGCTCATCTCCGACAATCGGTGCGTTGAGCCCGTCAGGGTGTGCCGCATGCACACGCAGCTGGTGGGTGCGACCGGTTACCGGTGTTAACTCGACCAGTGATACATTACCCGACACTTGCAGGACTTTGAATTTTGTCAATGCCTGCCTGCCGTGTTTGTGGCACACCATCTGGCGTGGTCGATCATCCAGGTCAACACGCAGTGGCAGTGTAATCTCGCCTTCCGCAGGCAGTGCTGTTGATGCAAGTATTGCCATATAGGTTTTATCGACCAAACGCTGTTGAAACTGGTGTTGCAACTGCTTATACGCACGGGCACTTTTTGCGGCAACCAGCAAACCTGATGTCGCCTGATCCAGACGGTGCAACAATAGCGTTTTGTTGTCAGTCCGGGGGTATCGACGTCGCAACCGGCTTTCAACCGAATCTTCAATGGCATGACCAGGCACCGACAGCATACCCTGCGGTTTGCAAACCACAACCAGCGTGTCGTCTTCAAACACGGTTTCAGGCAGCGAGTCTGCAAACCCGGGGTTCACTTCATGTACCGGTACAGAGACCGCCAACCCGCTTAGCATGTGAGGCAAAATTACTCTGCATTTACTGCGACAAGCCGGATAAAACCGCTGGTGACGACGCAAACCGGATTCAGCTCCCCACCAGAATTCGGCCACACACAACGGCTTAAGCTCTCTGGCTATGGCAGCATTCAGCAGCTTTACCGCCGCACAATCACCAGCACCCCCCGGTGGCAGTTTGTCGGGAAACAGGCTGCGAAGCGAGGTTTTTCCTGCAGCAACTGACGGTATCAGGTAGCAATCAAAAAGCGCTTTTTGCAATTGTGCCGAATAGTTTTTTCTTCTTTTTTCAAGTGCGTTAAGTGATTGAGTAAAAGGCTGCAGCTGTTGATCGGCAACTCGAGTTTGTGCTTCGACCTGCAGGCTCAATGCGCGGCGCGCTTTTTTATCTTCACGGCTCTGCTGCGCAAGCTGTTCCAATCGGATTGGATCATGTGGATACAGCGCACGAATTTGACGCCGCTGCAGCTTGCGTTGCCGATGTTGATCACGCAGTGACTTTTGCTGTTGCGTCGACTTTGCCAGAACATCTGCTTTGCCGTCTAACACGCTTTGATAAGCCTCACTGCGTGTCAGTGTATTTATTTGGTTTTCTATGTCATCGATGACAAGCTGACCTGTATTCAGTAGCCGGTTGAATTGTGCTTCATCGAATACAGCAGGAACAAAACCCGGCTGGTTCCATCGACCACCCAGCATGCCCGAATACCCCGCCAGATAGCCAATGTGGCCGTTGGTGTTTTGTACGACCAGCACACCGAACATCTTGCCGCCACCGGCCTCGTCAAAATTGTGCAAATCACCCGCTAAACCGGGCAATCTGTGTTGTAGATCGTGTGCAGCCTGTGCCGCGAGCGGATGCGGCTGGTTGTTAAAAGGGCTCGGAAATACGTCTGGTGCTGTTATCGTGGAGGTAATTGGATGCACGACATTACATGGGAACAGGGTATTGACGATAGACGTCTGTTATTTCCTGACGCAGCTCATCTGACAACGTTATTCCGGCCGAACCGATATTTGTATCCAGTTGCTCAAGCGAGGTGGCACCGATAATAGTTGATGTCATAAACGGCTGTTCAATACAAAACGCCAGTGCCATTTGCGCCGGGGGCAATCCATGCTTTTCGGCGATAGACAGGTAAGCCTGCAGCGCCGGTTTTGAGTACTCCTGGTAACGACCGTTTAGACTGTCATTTAACGTGCGGCGTGATCCGTCAGGGATGGAGCCATCGGCATATTTACCGCTCAGCAGCCCGGCGGCCAACGGCGAAAATGCCAGTAACCCCACTTGCTCATGATGCGACAGTTCAGCCAGGTCGCGATCATAAAGCCGACACAGCAGGTTGTATTCGTTTTGTACCGTCACCACACGGGGCAGCTGATTGTCTTTAGCAGTTTGCAGAAATTTCATTACCCCCCAGCAGGTTTCATTCGACAAACCGACAGCGCGGATTTTTCCCTCATCGACATAGCGTTGCAGCGAAAACAATACTTCACGTATGTGGTCGAGTGTTGCTTCCGTGCTCTGGCCGGACGGGTCATATTTCCACCATTGACGAAAGTG
>JAHDHK010000237.1 GCA_020631335.1 Chromatiales bacterium | reverse complement strand
GTTATCGTTAATCACCAGCAATTCACCCCTATTTGAACTGTTGGGTTTTACGGGAATTTTGTGCTGGTTGATGAGGCGCAACTGTTGTCCATCAAAACGGTAGACGTTGAGGCTGTTCAGCGTAAGCTGGTAGACGTGCTGATCGTATATGAGCACGTCAACGAAATAGCCGGGCATCTCTATGATCGAGACCGGTTCCCATTGGTGGTTCGATTGTCTGTACACAAGTAAGTGATATTTATTGTGTGATACCACATCTGCCACGAGTAAGTTTTTTTCTACCCGAACCTGCCTTATCGTGTATGAATGACTTAACTCCGGAAAATCAGAATCAATCTTACGCGTTTGTCGAAGCGCGAATTGATCAGGACCATCAGTATAAAAGTCCAGCCTGTTTCTGCGGGCTTTTACTATCCATTCGTCACTGATGGCAAGTCTCGAGTCGTCGCAGAACACATCGGCTTTTCGATCGAAATGCCATCCGTCAGTCGTCGCAATATATTGAAAGCCTTCCTGCCACTGATCGCAAACCAGCAGACGTGAATTATCTATCGCGATTTTGCTGCCGAATTTTTGCTCGCTGCGCACCTGCGGTGCAACCAGTTCAAGCGGTGAGGATTGTCCCTGCTCGAATAGCACGATGCGTCCACTGTCCCGCACCTTGTAGGTCGATCTGAGGTAGTAGCGAACAATCTTATCGATCTCGGCGCTGCTTAACTCCGGAAAGTCCTTTTCAAGTTGTGCAATACCGCTGGGAGGCAATCTCGAGACAGTTTTGTTTCCGATGATATCAATATAGGCATGATCAAACATCCAGGCCTTTATGTCGGCCTTGGGTCGGTACTGTCCTGCGCTGTCAAAACGCTCTTCCGCTCTAACCAGCCACTGGCCATTGGGTGTTGCGTGAACACCGGAACGGTAGGTTATTTCGGGGCACGTAAGGCATGGCGTGAATGCGTTGTCGTCAGAGATGGCTTCGGTAAACTTTACCCGGGTGACCATTGGTTGTGTGTTTGTCTGCTCTGTGTTGCTTGCAGGAGGCAGAACAGCGCCGTGCATACTGGTCAGTTCAGCGCTCTTTCGTTTAGCCATGTCGATAAGATTGTTTGCATAGACAGTGGTGCGCTCCCGGGAATTTGAGCGGTGCAACAAGCCATTGCGATAGGTGCTGGCGTTTTGGGCCAGCGATGCAAACAAACGCTGACTCATGCCACAGTGGGGTGTGTGGTAGTCACATAGAACCGAACCGAAGATCAGATCAGGTTCGATAGAGTTACCAGCCGTTAGCGATGCCATACCGATCAGATTTAGAAAGGCGTACAGTTGTTCTGCGCTAATCGTGTCACTGCCATAGCTCAACGTGGACGGGGTAGAATAAAACCCGTTGCGACCTATCGTCAGCGAAATGGGAGCGACAGAGTTGGCCAGTGCGTGGAACACAGACTGACGCATGTTCTGTCCGGTAGTGACGTCAAGTTCTCGAGTGGGATGCTCAGTCGCTAAAACTGGTAGACGGCCAGCGTGATGCAGAACCTTATATCTGGCAATACGTTCTGCATGTGTATTCCTGAGCCCTAACATGGATTCCCATAGTTCATTGTCCGAGTTCGGGTAGCGTAAGTATTCGCGATGATGCTGCCACCAGTATTTGCCGCGATCTTCTTTAAACCATAGCTTTTCAGTTAACTCGTTAACCGCCTGCGCCTGGTTAACATAACCCGGTAAGCCTGCAAACAAGTTGTCTGTGTAATAAGTAGCTCCATGGCCCAGTCGCTGATCCAATATCTGTTGTCCAAGATCAAAAGCGTACACCCGTTGATCCCACAGCAGGCGTTGCATTAAATTGTATTCAGTATCATGGTGACCATGAATTCTGGCGATAAGCGCGAGGCTCGCGATCACATCAGGGTGATCCGGGTCCAGCAGCCGAGCCTGATTGATCGCGTTTTCAAAGGCAGATAACTTCCCTCTGTTTTTTTCGGTAATGCGTGGCGGAAAGCCGTTAACGAAGAGCTTGCCGTTTTTGTACATTATTTTTAATGCTTCGCTAACCTTGTGGCTGGCCGGTGATGGACTGTCATCAAACCTGCTGTGGGAAAGTCTGTCGTTCAGGCTGGCGACCACCTTTCCGGCAAGTTCACTGAGGGTGGATGACTGGATCGGAAATACCTGATGAAGACCATTTATCCTGTCGGCATATAAAACCAGGTGATAACCATCAGCTTCGTGATCAGCATGCAGCAATCTCCCGTGAACCACTACATCGGGCTGGAGAAGGGTGTCGGCAGCCGACGCTCTGAGTGATTCGAGGTATATTGCGTGTGCAAAGTCGCTGGATAACAGTAGATGCTTCTCCTGCGTCAGCAGTGTGTCTGTGATTGTGTCCTGTAGCTGCTGTGTTTCTGCAAAATTATCGAAGTGACCACGTGTCGGGAAAATTCCGGCAATGCTCACTACAAACCTTCCATCAGGGCCGGCAGGGGACAATCGGTGTTGTTCAATGGCGGCTGAAAATGCGGTGAGTACCGGTCTCAGATGTGCCGGTTGTACACCGGTTGTATCAATAGTGCTGATCAGTCGTTGAGTTGGTACATGACTCAATTGAAGCCGGGCTGACGTCTCTCCCTGCGCAAGTCGGAGTCTGCCGGTGATCACATAACTTGCCGGTTGTTGCGTGGCGAGCGCTTTTCTTTCGGGGGACAGGGCTTCATCCGAGTACGCAGAGCGGTCGAGTACGATGAATTGTTCTTCACTGCTGAAGACCGAGTTTAACGCGTGCTGCAGTTCACCCAGATGGGCACTGATGTCAGGGGCTGATACCGACTCCGGGTCAGGTATCAGCGGGTAGATCGCTATTCTGGCTTCCTGATGCTGAACCGGGCTGACCGGAATGGCGGCAGCAGCAACGGGTGCATCTGTGATGACAACCTCTGCCTTTTGCTGACTGGCTGCAGAATCTGTTGACTCATCCTGCGATGTTGATCCGCACCCGCTCGGAAGATAAACAAGCAGCCCGGCGAACAATACTGCAACCACATGAAGCATGTTACCTACTCGCTTTGTGCCAGTACCAATTTGGGCAGTAGTCGCATCGCCATGGTTGCCGCCGCTTTTTGCAGTGCGTCTTTCGATCCGATCAATTCACTGCCGGCCACCACTACGCTGGTCTGACGGTCAATAGCCAGTATGCGACCTGTATTGCGTGAAACGGCTTTTACCTCGAGCCGCGCCGTGACACCGACCGCACTGCCGTTTCGATAGGATACTTCGGTAAACCCTTCACCAATTATTTCTACATCGACAAACTCTTCAAAGCGCGGGTCGTTGTCGACGACGGGAAACCCGGACTCGGTACTGAAAACAAGGAACTCAGTTTCTGCTGCCGGATCTATCGCATCAGCGCGCTGGTTTGCCCGCGCTCTGTCAATCACTCTGCTTCGGGAGTGTTGCTCTTCAATACGGATGGAAAGTGTGGGTTTGTCGTACTGCTCGAGTTGTGATGCAAGCTTGCTCAGATGGGATATTTTTTCCTGTGGATCTGCATTGGTGGAGCGTGGTGTTTTTGAGATCAGCGATTCTATCTCTGCGAGTGCAATTTCCACGATACCTTCCATCAGGAAGCTGCGACCCCGGGCGGTGAATGACTGCATGCTGCCGTCGTTAACATTGACGAGTTTGCCGAAGAGATGAACATACCCGTTATGTTCCAGAACAGAGCCACCCAACAGGAATCTGGCGCCTTTAATTCCGCCGGGCTCGTGCTGTGATGACAAGCTCGCTCCCAGGGTTCGTTCATCTATCAATGATGATAAAGAATCCCGTTCAAGCAGAGACATCGTATTCGATGTCGATATACCGGAACTTAACAGTAAGCGCAGCCTCTGTGTTGTTTCCGGAGAAGTTGCCACTGAAGTAAACGGTTCGATCACGACTTCAGTGGTTACGGTGGCGGCATTTGTGTATTGCATCTGTAGCGACAGGCACAATGCGATAAAAAGATAGATTGCTTTTGATTTCAGCATGGGCGGTTCCCTGCAATGCGCGGCACGTTATTGAAGCAGGCCGGCTATAGTTTTTAAACGCTTAACTTCGCGGAGTCTTTTATTGTGTTCTTTAGTGCTTCTGGCACTTTCACACCGCATCCATTCCTTGGCACTTGGGTCGGTGGTGTAACCTTCTATGTCCGGTCTGGGGCCACACTGATTTTTAAACGCCTCGAATTCCTGAACCGACTTTTCATAGTCTGCGAGAAACTTTTCACGCGTGTCAGCAAGGTCTGTCTTTTGTTGCTTTGCCCAGTCGATAGCGCAGTTTAAGTCTGCAATGCGCTCGTCAATACTTCGTATACGCTGTTGAAAGCTGTTGCTGCTATAACTGCGGGCGTTGCGGTAACTGAGGTCGCGTTGTGTTTTCTGTTTGACGACTTCACTTTTTTGTAGTTGTAGTCTTTGAATCGAGTCAGTCCAGTTCTCGATTTGACCAGTGACTTCGAGTAACTGATCTACAGGGTCTTTTCTGCCGGGTAGCTTTCTGTCTCCGCAGTAGGCAATGCCGTTGACCTGCTTGTATCTTGAATTTTTCTGTTTAATTCGAACAATCTTGGCAACTTCCGGTGCTTCTTGAGTGTCGGGAGGTGTCTGGCTGAAGTGGGTTCTGCCGTCACTGTCGACCCACTTGAAGATCTGGGCGTGTGCAGGTACTGCGGCAAGTAAAAATACCATTGCTGATATCACACGAGATATCTTAAACATCCTGAAATTCCGTTTTTGTTACTGACTTGGTCGAAGGCTATCGTCTCTCCAATCTGAAATCTGAAGCAGAACTGAATTGTTTTTCTTAAATTTGCAGAGCGCGCTTTCTGTGGGCGGCGTGATTGTGAACATCGTATCGCTGTTGCAGCACGCCCTGCCGTGCCTTTGCCTGTGCTCTGTCGCCTGCTCGCGGGCATAAAGCAACGGTCGAATGTCTGGCAAAAGTGTCACCATGGCCTCAGCCAGCTCGTAGGGGGTGGGTCAGTCAGGCCATTGTCTGTGGCCTCTTGTCTTAAGAAGTGGATACCGTATACTGTATCCATTCTCCAGCCGGGGGTAGAAAAAAATGTGTGGGATTGCCGGACGAATTCTGAAATCACCGGGCAAGGTGGGTCAGGATCTCGTTGAATTAATGGATGCGCAGGCACACCGCGGGGCGGACAGCACCGGGTTTGCCGTATACACGCAACCGCGAAGCAGCGGCTATGTGTTGCGAGGGATGGGTTTTGACAAATCCGCGATGGATGCAGATCTTTCCGATTTTGAAAATCTGCTGAAAGATCACCAGTCGAATCTGCTGTCTGAACCAGTCATCACCAGTGATGCCAATAAGCACTACTGTTTTCGAATGGAAATCGCTGATCCTGATGATCTGGCCGGGTGGGTGGCTGATGCCGACACCCTTTCGCATCGCATTGAAGTGCAGTCCTGCGGACGATCACTTGAGATCATTAAAGATATTGGCAGTGCCTCGCAGGTGGCGGACAAGCACGGCGTCCGTGACATGGTCGGCTCGCACGGACTCGGGCATGCACGGTTGGCAACCGAGAGTTCAGTGCTGCCCAACGCCAGCCATCCGTTCTGGGCACGGCCGTTTTCCGATGTGGCGATCGTCCACAACGGGCAGATCACCGATTACTACACTCAGCGAGACAAGCTCGAGCGCCAGGGCTATCGTTTCCTGACCGAAAATGACAGCGAGCTGATCGCGGTCTGGGTATCGGTGCAAATCAAGTCGGGTTTAACCATGGAGCAGGCGCTGGAAAAATCCATCAGTGCCATCGATGGTGTGTTTACTTTCATGATTGCTGATGTCAACAGTATCGGTTTTGCTAAAGATCGCTTTGCGATGAAACCGATCGTGCTGATACAACAGGATGGTGGTATTGCTGCTGCCACAGAAGAGCAGGCGGTACGGCGAGTCTACAAACAGGAAGCGGAGGTGATCAATCATGATGGTCCGTCGCTGTCAGGTCTGTGGAGCCTGGATGCGAGGAAAGCCGCATGAGTGAAGTCGTTATTGAAGTCGGCGACCGACCTATTCGCGATGTTAACGAAGACATACAGGCCGCCTGTAAACCGGGCGCACATCTGCGTATCGTCGATACACTTTCAAGACATAATCTTGGCATCGGTCTGCCGCCGGGTGCCAATATTCACTTCGAAGGCAGTGTCGGTTACTACTGTGGTGGATTGAATACCGGCTCAACGCTAACGATCGAACGCAATGCCGGCTGGGCAGTCGGTGAAGGCATGGCCGACGGTCATATCACGGTAGACGGATACGCCGGTATGTCGGTCGGTGCGGCAATGATCGGCGGTACTATTCATGTCAAAGGAGATACCGGTCCGCGTTGCGGTGTTGCGATGAAAGGCGGCAACATTGTTGTCGAAGGTAAAATAGGCTACCAATCAGGCTTTATGGCGCATTCCGGCAAAATCATCGCACTCGGTGGTGCCGGTGAAAGTTGTGCAGATGCATTGTGGGAAGGCGAAGTCTGGGTGTGTGGTGATGTAAAAAGTCTGGGTGTAGATGTGCAGGTGGTCGAGCCAACGGCAGAGGAGGTGGCAGAGGTTGATGCCATCCTTGAACCGTTAGGTCTTAAAGATACTTCTCGTGATTGGCGCAAAATGGTCTCAGGTCAGCGCCTTTGGTACTTCGAAAGCAGAGATGCAAGCGCATGGCTGATGATTTAGACAAACCCTACGATTATCCCTTCGAAGTTGCCAGTGAAGAAGAGATAAAATTCGGCGTCGGTGCCATCGATGGAAGGCCTGCCGGTGTGCCGTCATCTTATGATGAGGGAGGTTCCACCCGCTGGACACCCGATGCCATTGCCGAGGTGCATGCACTGGCACAGTTGGGTCGCTACCAGGTGCGTGGGTATAACACCTTTAATAAGCAGATGCCGACGTTTGACGATTTAACGTTTGTGCCTGCCACCATGACTCGATTGCCGCTCGAGGGCTACCGTGAAAATTGTGAAACCAAAACTGTTCTCGGTGGTGGTCGAGGGCTGGTAGAAAAACCTATCGAGCTGAAGATTCCGATCTACCTTGCATCAATGTCGTTCGGTGCGTTGTCTGCCAGTGCCAAGGCATCCTTCGGATACGGGGCATCGAAAGTCGGCACCATGACCTGCACCGGTGAAGGCGGCATGCTGGAAGAAGAACGGGAAGCATCGCGTACGCTTTTGTATCAAATGTCACCTGCCAGGTATGGTGTGGATCTTGATCACCTGCGCCGGGCGGATGCACTGGAAATTGTAGTGGGGCAGGGCGCCAAGCCCGGTACCGGTGGTTTGCTGCTCGGCATGAAAGTCAGTCCTCGCGTTTCAAAAATGCGCACCCTGCCTGAGGGCGTGGATCAACGCTCCACCATTCGCCATCCGGATTTTCTCGGGGCTGATGATCTAGCGGTAAAAATAGAAGAGCTGAGAATAGCCACTAACTACCAGGTACCCATATTTTTAAAGATGGGTGCGACCAGGCCGCGTTTTGATGTGGCTGTAGCGGCCAAGGCCGGTGCTGATGTGGTCGTGGTGGATGGTGCAGAAGGTGGAACCGGTGCGTCACCGGAGTTGTTGTTGAATCACACCGGTATTCCGACCATGAGTGCTATTCGTGCCGCCCGTGAAGCACTGGATGAATGCGGCATGTCTGAAAAGGTCAGTCTGGTTGCCGCCGGCGGTATTCGCACCGGTGTCGATGCGGCCAAGTGCCTTGCACTGGGTGCTGATGCGGTGATGATAGGCAACGGGGCAATGATTGCAATCGGGTGTAACTCGCCGCGCTATCTTGAAGACTACCATGCGCTCGGAACCAGCCCGGGTGCTTGTCATCACTGCCATACGGGGCGATGTCCGGTGGGTGTGGCGACACAGGATCCCGAACTGGAAAAGCGGATGAATCCACATGCGGGTGCGGAACGCGTAGCGCGTTATCTTACCGCAATGACGATGGAGATCACTGCACTTGCCAAGGCATGCGGAAAATCTTCAGTGCATAATCTTGAAGTTGAAGACTTGCGAGCGCTGTCATTTCAGGCGTCTGCATTTACCGGTGTCAAGATGGCGGGTATCGACCGGGCGTTTGACTGGTAAGCGTTATCACCGAACAACTATAGCGTTACACATATAACCAGTTGTCGACCAGCTTTCGTTGAAGCATCGCCGATTTGCCGGTGAGCTTAAGCGATGATTCAAGTGCTTTTCTGCCCAATGGGTGGCGTGTGGATAACAGCTTCCTTGCGTGTTCGCTGCGTGCCAGCACGCGAGCGCCTGCAGGGTGCCTGCCGGCACTGTAGTTAGTGACCTTGTCAGTCGCAATACACTCTGCCAGAAACGCTGCATCAGCAATGCCGAGGTTGATGCCGGAGCCTATACTGGGTGAATGGCAATGCGCTGCATCTCCGGCTAAAAACACATTGCCGCGCTGATACGTTTTTACCTGCCGGATAGAAACATCAAAGTCATCCCGCCATAGCAGGTCGGGCAGGTCTGCCTGCTCAGCCAGTTGTTCTATGGCATTGTCGGTGTTCGCAATAATTCTGATGCCGGCATCGGGCATAGGTATTATGGTGGCAAACTCACCGGCGTTTTGCATAAACACGCAGATTGCATTTTTGTGTTGCCAGTCCGGCATGACGGCATCGGCCACCGACCATCGGTGCTTCAGATCGTGGCCGGTGAATGCGAGCCCCATATTCTCTCGCGTGGTGCTGCTGAATCCGTCAGCCCCGACCACATACTGATACGACCGGGCAGTGCCGTCACTGCAAACGGTGAGTACGCCGTCGCGAGTATCGTTCAGTGATCGCAGGCGTGTGTTGTATTTTACATATACCCCCATTTTTTCGAGTATGCCGGATAAGATACGCTCCATACGTTCCTGTGAAAGCGACAACAGGAAATTAAATGTTGTATTTTTATGTGATTGCGCAAAGTCGAA
>JAHDHK010000236.1 GCA_020631335.1 Chromatiales bacterium | reverse complement strand
ATTTCGGCGTCTGGATGAAAGAACGCCGGTAACGCATTTTCAGGGGGGCTTACAGGTCCGTTGGAAGCACGGCAATAAGCTTTTAACGTTGCTTTGCTGGTCATTGCGTTGGGTCTGAGGTTGTTACATTCACCCTGGTACGCGGGCACGGTCAATATGCTTGTTTAAACCCCTGTACTGCGCTTTTTCGGGTGCCCTTGTACAGAGGGTCAGGGGCCTTCTCAGACAGTAGCTCATAACGTTTCTCAACACCCTGTTAGGTGTGTTTGCGCTCATCTTGATGACCGGTACAGGTGATGACGTCACCCCGTGGCTTTATTCACTAAACTTTGAACACTCGCCTTTAAGGCTTGTCTACTGGAAATTCATTTGCATAGTACGCCAAAGTACCGATTTTGTCTTCATTGACAAACGCAGGTAAAGCCGAAAGTCTGCGACGACGAACAGGTAAAGAATCAGGGTCTTTCCATGGTGTTTTGCTGATGAAAAGACCCTGTTCTACATAACAGAGAAACCGTTCGCTAACTTATTTAACTTTTTGCTGCACACGGGTTGCAGGGGTTACATGCAGCGCACGGATCTTTACAGGCAGCAACCGCTTTCACTGCACATGGATTGCAGGGGTTACATGCATCAGAGACGCCCGCAATACATTCCTCAACAGACTTTTTTGCTGCGCACGGGTTGCAGGGATTGCATGCAGCGCGCGCGATGCCTGTGCCGCCAACCGTGGCGATAGACATCGTCACAGCAAGTGCAATTGGGTTTAGCGCTGATCGCTTCGCTTCATTTCTGGCAGTAGATTCAGTCATGATAATCTCATTAAAATGGTTGGGTAAAAATGCATACATCCGCGAAGCCGGCCTTGCGAATCAGGTTGCCGTGCAAAAAATTACACGGCATTGCTCAGTACTGACACGCGGGTTTTACTGAAGTTCAACGGCCAGCCACATATTGTGGTGGCCGGTTCAGTGGTGAGCGCTTTTTATATTGTGTGCGGCGATGAAATTCGGGTGGTCCGCACCACTGGCGACGTACAGATAGTCTGTGCTGGCCGATAGCGTTAAAAGTGGACCGGGCGGATGTTGAATATACAACGGGGTTCTTCGCTGATGATTTGGTACTCAGTGACCGGTTATTCGACGGTTACTGTCGTCAGGGTGCCGCCAGCGAGGTTGACCTTTTGTGAAGTCTTGTTGCTGCCAATGTTCACAGCGTAATGACCGGCTGGCAATTCAAACGCTGCATCACCCACTCGACCTCGCGCGACAACGTCGCCATTGTCGTTCCGGACAATATATCTGGGTTGAAGAGATTCGGTTAATGACTGGCGAAGTTGCTCGGCGTTTTTGGCATCGAAGTAATCTCCACCGCCCAGGGCCGCCCATTCTACAAATTGCCTCCGGGTTGAATCATCCTGTATATCGAATCCGACGATATTGATCTGAACGTCTATGCCCGCTGCCTTGAGGGTTTGAATCGCGGTTTGTGGATCACCATCGCAGGTTTCCTCGCCGTCGGTGATTAGTATAACCACTCGCTGGCCGGGGGCTTCTCCTATGTCATCTTCTATTGCAGCAAGTGATGCGGCGATAGGTGTCTTTGAACGGTCCTGTGGGATGATTTTCTGAACAATGGCCAGTGTGGAGTCACGATCCAGCGGCGCCAGCGGGATATCCAGGTTGGTTTTACACGATCGAGGTTCCATGTGGCCGAATACACGTAGCGCAAAAGGTGTGGAATCGGGTAACAGATTAACCACCAGATCAGTTAATACCTGTTTAGCCACGTTGATACGCAGACTGCCATCAGGGAGCTTTTTCCACATACTGCCAGATGCATCAAAGATCACTTCAACAGCCCCTGCCGTGCTGTGGCTGCCTGACTCGGTGTTAGTGCTATTACTCAGCTTTACCTGTAGTGTTGCCGGTTCTGCATTCTTTCCTTCCACGGTCAATGTATAGGCTGCAGGTCTGCGAAGCCAGCCCTGAACTTTTGCAAATGCATCTGGTATGTCATCGGGTGTGATCAACCGCGTATAGCGACCACCATTAATGGCCGACCAGGCTTGCATATGATCGATCTGTTCCGAGTGAAGGCGGGTGTTGCCGCTGACGTGAAAGCTGAAGGTTGTCGGCCCCGCCTCAGCCAGTAATTTTTCAAGCTTGTTGTGTCGATAGTCAGATCGATCGCCCTGCTCATCGGTCATGACCAGCAGAGCGCGCATACCGTTGACGTCAGCCAGGAGTTCCAGTGCATTTTCAATGGTCACATAAGACTTGCTTGATCCGGTTGCTCTATAGCGACGAATGGCACCGGCAATGGCATAGGGGTCGGTGGTCCATTGTGTGGTTAAGAATGGCTCGTGACGTGCGAGATGTAACGGTGTCAGTTGAAGCAATTCCCATGCTTCGTCTAATTCAAATGCGAGGTTTCTGATCAGCTTCTGGATACCCGGGATAAAAGATGCAACGCTGCCACTATCGTCCCACAGAACTGCAAGATGTCGTGGAGTGTCGGCAACCTTGACATTTACCTGATCAAGGCTTGCATGATTAGGAATGTGATAGCGTACCCTGTGATTGCCAATTGCAGTTTCGGTGATGTTTTCGATGGCATTGCCGTTACTGTCTGCAATATGGATGGTGGTTCGAATATAGGGATCGCCTGAGAAGTTCAACACCAGGTCACGGCTGCCCTCGGGCATGTTTACCCGAAAGTAATCGGCCACATTCGTCCGCAGCGAAACTTCTGATGTGTATTGATCTCCGACGCTGGCGAGAACCGGATTTTCAGCTGATGATGTGAGTGTTGATCGAGTGGCAGGTGGCGTTATATTCAGCCACTCATGATAGGCGTCACTGGTTTCGTTCCCCCATTCTGCCAGAATGCTGCGGTATGATTCATCATCGGCGCTTTCAATGACGGACTGTATTTTGAGATTCTTGCGTAAGTCACTTTGTGAGGTAAACCTGAGATAGCGCGCGCTGACACGACCCGTCTCGAGCTCTGCAGACAGCCCGGCTGATATTTGCATTTCCCCCAGTGAATTCCACGGTCCATATGGTCCGTGCCGGGAGTACGACACAGCCAGATTCATCGTGTTTTTGCCTGTATTAACTGCGGAAACACGATTGATGTCTGCCAGTCGCTTGTGGTGAAAAGCAACGGTTCTGGAATGTTTGTCGTTGTCGAATTCCTCGAAGCCCAGATGTGCCTGTGCCAGATTAGTGCCTGTTGGGAATATCGGGTTGCTTTGTGCGTTTGCCAGCACCTTTAAGCTGCCGAGCTGGAAGCGCGCTTTAGCAGGGCCGTAGCCACTGATGAGTTGTATCTTTGCAAAGCGTGCCGGTGTCGCCTCATTCAGTACTACTGAGGTGACACCTTTGTGTGGAGGCAAAACAAGACGGCTTACCTCGCTAAATTGGTCACCGTCTTGCGACAAAGAAATAATAATCTCTTTTGCCTGATTCAGGCCTGTGCCGTGTGTGTTTAAGATAAAGCCCTTGACGCTGGACGGCGCAGCCAGCGCAATTGTGACATTCTGTCCTTCAAACCGCCTTGTGGTTGCCAGCCCGGATAGGAGTTCTACACTGCTTTTGTTGCTGAATTCAAAACGTTTCGGGCACAAGCTTGACGACGTGCCTTCATGTGCACTGAGCTTGACAGAAAGCGCATCGGGTGCCTTTGATTGGCTCTTTATGCCATTTTTCTCACTGCCTGCCAGCACCGGCTGCCTTGCATGAAGTGCAGCACGAATCGCTCCTCCTGTTTGCGTTATCAGGCCGGCATGAAGTGCCGCAGTGCACAGGTTGGAATTTAACGAATAGGGGTTGCTGCCGGTAACCAGACTTTTTTGAAGAACCGGCGCTGCGCAGTTGCAGGTGAAATCATCGACGGGATAAGCTCCGAAATCAATACGTGCTACATCCCATGCACCCATGAGCTCTTCTGGCAGAGGGTAGTCTCCCCAGTCATTAAACTCGGCACTGGATATACCTTCAAAATCTATCATCCAGCGCAGCCACTGTGACGCCTGGTTTTCTTCTGTGATTTTGATATCAACGGGAAACGCTGCCCGACCCGCGCTATCGCGTTTCGACAACAGTGTTACGTTAATGGTGGTTTCCTCCCCCGGTGCCAGATTAAGCCGCAAAGGTTCGAAGCGTACCTCACAGCATTGGTGGTGAGTATGCGCCGCCAGCAAAACCTGCTCAGCGTATTGAGAATTGTTGGATAAAGTCAGGCGTGTGGTGATCGAATGCGGGTAGGGGCTGTATGGTTGCAGGCTGCTGCGTTTATCGGTTAATACTGCGGATATAGTGGTTGTATTTCCATTGTCCGGCAGTGGTGCGTGGGACAACATAATGCGGTAGGGGGCCAGAGAGGCGGCCGGGCTTGAGAGATTCAGCTCGTAGTGGCGACTCTCCAGTTGCGCTTCATAAATCCCCGCTTCAACTTTATTGGTTTTAACCGGTCCGAAGGCATCTGACAGCTCTATTTTGATCGATTCGTTTTGTACGCCTGTGATATTCAAACGGGCAGGGCCGCTGCCGGGCCAATCGAAAAAATACCAGTCACGATCAGTCTTCACCGGCAATCGGCCGGTACGCTCGATATCCGGTACAAGGCGATGCGCCAGTGGCGATGTGTCGTTGGGCTCGAGCTCATGAGTCGGATCCGGCAGGGTATGGAATGTCGCCTTGACTGCGTACTCCGAGATGCCGTCACCCCGACGACTGCTTATTGAAAATTTCGATTTACCGGGTAACAACAAAACGTCTGCCAGTATCGAGCGCTTATCGATAAGCCGACTCCGGCCTATTTCTCCGTTTTCGTTGTGTAACTTAATGATCCCGTTTGGAATGACCTCCAGTGTGGCAAGCCTGGGCTCAGTCGAGACTATGTTGAAAAAGTCAATGTCATTACTCGCATCGAATCGCCCGTGCCATTGTATAAACTGCTGTGATTCGGTAGTGGAGAATTCAGGAAGTTGTGTCGTATCCGGGCTGTCACTTGGCTCGAACGACGGCTCGCTATTGCTATCACCGTTTTGAAGGAGTGCAAGTTTGTATTCACTGCCGGGTTCTCTGCTGCGTATGGATAAGATCAGGCGTTCCCGTAAGTCAAGTTGTTGGATAACGTCTTCAGAGGTTCTTCGGTATATAGCGCTCCATTTTCCGTTGAGACGCTGCAGGAGCTCTACCCGAAAGGGCCTGGTCGAGTCGGCGATTATATGTGCTTCATACAATTGAGCGGATGTATCGACTGGCAGTGAATAGAAATGTGTTCTTGTGTTGCTATCAAAACGGGCTGCTATGGTCTGGTTGTATTCAACGCTGTGCGCTTCTTCAGCACTTCCACGAGGCTCAATGCTGGTAAATTCTTCGCTGGCTAATAGGCGATCACGACGTTGTGAAATTCCGCTGATGATTGTCGCATGACGATCCGTCAGTTCAGGTGGTTCAGGCCATGGGGGGGAATACACCGATTTTTTCGTAGTACTGGTGTTGGTTTTTTCATCGGTAGTAAGTGCGCCATCAACTTCTGAGACACTGTTTTCTGCCGCATCCATTGGCTGGCTACTTGTCAATGATGGCAACTCACCACGAACGCCGATTATCCAGTATGGCTCTTCCGATTGATTCTCTGGAGGCTGGACCGGCATCACAAGGGCTATATCCGCTGCAGTTGACGCTAGTGTTGTTGTAAATGAAATCGGATAGCGGACAACAGTGCCGGGGACAGAAACTATAGGTAAGTGTGACTGCACCGACCCCTCAGGGACGAAATCGGGTACCAGCGGGTTATGGCCGGGTATCAACAACCGCAAGCCAGACAAATTGGTGGCTATTACGGTACCGGGTTCTGTGGCAGCACTGTCTATCGGCTGGCCACCGGCAACCAGCAGCACCAGGTTTAAGGCATCATCTTCAATCTCAATATCGCTTATAGATACTGAAAGCGATTGATTGTGCTGCCACTGCGGGCCTGAAGTGTCTGGCGTAGCTGGTGTCTGTGTCGGCTCGACCACAGGGACTGTCAGGCCACCGAACAGTTCATCGGAAAAAACCAGTTCGACGCGGGATACCTGAGTTGTTGCGGGTACAGAGAATATTAACTGTCCGGAAACGGAATCGCCGGTATACGGTAGTTGAATCGGGTCTGTCAGAAAATTGTTACTGGCGACGATGGCGGCATCAACCGTTGCGATGGAATCGTTCCAGAGCAGAAACGGACCATTTTGCTGGAACCCGTGTAATACGACCGCTTCGTCAAAACCTTCGTCGAATACTAAATCCGGGTCGATACTGTTTTCGATGCTCAGTGAGATTGCAACACGCTGTTCTCCCGGTGCCGGATGGCTTTCAGTGTGTTCGTTACTCAGGGTAATTTGTTCGATGCGTACGGTGTAACCGGCGTTGCTGACTTGTGGGTCATCTGACAGGTGGCTGCCGGGGGCCAGTGGTAAGCCGGTGGCGGCTGCTGTGTTGGAGTACGTTACACATAAAAACAGTACACACAGCAGAATATAAACTGTACGTCCCTTAGGATGGGGAATAGCCACTACCGGTTGACTATGCTGCAGACCTGTCCGGTCAGGCCGCTCGCATCTCCGGCAGCACCGGCCATAGCCTCACCGCCCACCTTCAACATGGACAGTGTCTTAAGCGAATGTCCTACCGATGCGCAAATCGCACAGTTCAGCGCTTTTTGTGAGTTGCCCCGATTAGCATTTGAGCACTTTGCCATATCCAGCATATAACCCAGTACTGCCATTTGAAATCGAACCAGCAAAATTGTGGTTTCGCTGATAGCAGCGCCTCCAACATCATAGGCGCCCATGCTCTGACCTATGGTATTTCCGGTTGTCGGGTTTATTCGCCACCAGTTTTTGCGAACAAGGGCATTATTATCGGCGGCTGCCAGCCAGTATCCCTGTTGCAGCTCCATGGTCATGATGTTTCGCTGAGTCGAATCCACTGACAACGCAGTTAGCTCAGCAGTTGTCTTGATCAGGCTGATGTCATCTGCCTGCACAGCGCTGAACGCTTTGGCGGCATTATGCATAACGCTGGCAGGACCGCGGAGGGCCAGTTCAGCGATATTGTCCCATATGCCCGAGGAGAGACGACGTGTTGTTGCATCGCTGGTTGAGTAGGTGGAATGGCTGTGTACTATGTCGATGGCATCGTTGAGTATTGCTTTGGACCCGTCCTCACTGATGTGCAGGTTCTGTATCGAGGTGAGAACATTGGGTTCCTGCAGGTAGCCATCCTGCATGCCCTCTGTTCTGATGGCCGCGAGAATAAGCATCTCTGCGGGGAGTATCAGGCGCGATAGCATTTTTTCTGCAATCGCGGGAAAATCCACATCTGTGCTGGTGGCTTTAGCGAGCTTGCCAAACAAGTAGCGTAAGCCGAAATAATGTTGCAGATAGTCTTCAGCTACCCGCTGCTCAACGTAATGCCACGGTACCATTCCGGTTTGTATGAAGACCTCGGATTGCCTTGTCATGGCTTGTGATAATGAATGACTAACCGGAACATTACCCAATGAAGGTGTATGATCTGCACTGTATAGAGAGCGTTCTACGCGTTTGGGTTCAGCGCCGGGGCTGATAATCGTCCAGACCTGCCGCACCGCAACCACCCGGGACTGTGATGCATCTGTGGTTTGCTTTTTCAGTTGCAATGCGTCGATAGCACCTTCGAGCTGGTTCTTTGTTGTCTTGTCCAGGCCACCCAGCTGTTCTGACGAAAATTCAAATACATCACCATTGGCAGTGAAGCCGTTTTGTCGGAGTAGTGTGTCGCGATCCAGCACCAGTGTAGGTACCCAGGCGTTGTGATTGTCAAACTCAGCTGACAACACTTCGGCCAGTGGTACATCAACTGCTGCTGCACTAGCGACCTCGGTAGCACTCGAAGCACCGGATGGCTGCAACTGAAGCACCATGCTGGTGGACGGTAAAGCGTGGGGGGCAATTGTGTAATCGAATACCGATTTGGTGACAGGTGATGTGTCTTTTTCGTTTGCAAGATCTATTTCTATCTGTAACCGCACTCGATGCAAAATCTCAGATGGCAGATTGTCGGGGTCTATCGTGCTGGCGCGTGATGTAAGCGACTCCGGGATACGAGACCCGAAAGTAACGCTGTAGTCAATCCAATGACCGTCGGGTGATTTTGCCTGCAGCCAATACTGTTGCTGAAATGCATCTTCAAATATTGAATCGATCTGGCTGGCACTGACGGGGCTATTCAACTCCGGCAGCAACGCATTCAGCTTTGTTAACTGGTCATCGAATAGTGGTCTGGTGGAATCGATCACCCGGTTCAGTGCATCCCCTTGAGTGTGGAGTCTTTCCGATGCGTCGGATACCAGGCTTGAAAACAGTCCTCTGTGCTTACTCAGATAGGTGGAATAATCTGCAGACCATTTCGCCAGGGCAGGGTCGTTTTGTTCGATCTGTTGCTGAAACACAGTGTTTAAGCCGTCAGGGTCGATCGTTGATTGAACCATTCGACTCTCAATACCGGCTGCGACAAACAGCCTGTGCAACAATAAAGTCTGATCAAGAGTGTTGCCCTGTCTGGCGAGTAACACACCCTGTGCCCCTTTCAGCGCACCTTTGTACGGCACGGTTCGTATAGAATTTTGAACCCAGGCCAGTAAATCATCCGGGTTATTACCTATCTCACTCTGTAGGTCCGCTGCCTGGTGAAACTCTGCAGACAACGTGGTGACCACGTTCTTCGCCGCCTTCGATACGGCAGACAACTGCGTATCAATTGCTTTTATATTTTCGGTGAATTCAGTGGTGAGCAGAGTGGTCTGTGCATAGGGCTGAGAGGGTGCCGAAAGCAAAGCGCCTATGACCATTACAGCGCATGCATACTTCAGCGCATAATGCTGTGTGGTTGTCTTCCGGGTGATTTCGATGTGAGCGCATTTACGGATAAACACGGATATCCATTCCATATTGAACACCTCCTTGCTGGTAAAGTAACGCATAGGACAATTCGAGTC
>JAHDHK010000235.1 GCA_020631335.1 Chromatiales bacterium | reverse complement strand
CGCAGAACGGGTATCACTGTACGATACCGACGGAGACGGTGAATTATCGCGCGATGAAAGAAAAGCCGCTAAACAAGCGCGACGGGCTGCGATGGAAGCCAGCCTCGACGTCAATGGCGACGGTGAACTCTCCGATGCCGAAAAAGCTGGCTTCGAAGAGATCAAAGAAAACAAAAAGTCTCACAAACGAGGTGGCAAAAAAGGTAAGAAAAAGCGCAATGATGATCAATCTGCGTAACTTTCACTTCAGGGCGGCTGGCTGTCATCAGCCGCCCTTGCCGCCAAATTCCTATATAGATTACCTGCTCCGAAAGCTCACTTAACAGAATCTCCATCCATCAACTTAAAGCAAAAGCGTGTATGGAGAAGTCTTAATCCCATCGCCTGTAAATTGCGCCTGCACTACCTATAGCCACCGCTCGAATTCCGCTACCATCGAGGCGCTTAACCGGTAAAAAACGAATAATCAGTGCGCTGCCCAATGTTCGATCGCCTTTGTTGCTTGCGTCTTATCCACTCGATAGTTGCCGTTACCCTATTGCTTACAGTGTCTGCCTGTAGCAGTGATGACGATGCACCATTGCCAGCACCTGTTGTCGTCGTCCAATCCCCGCAATCCAGCACGCAGCCTTTGGCCTTTGACTCCTGCGAGGGTAATTACCAGCCACAGCAGATAACGGATCTGATTCTGGCTACCGGCCAATCCAACCTGCTGGGGCCGCAAACTGAAGTTGCCGCCACTTTCGACACATACGGGCAGGTAATTGAGTTCCGGGAACCGGATCTACCTCACCCGCGGGTCTTCGCGTGGACTGTCGACCCGAAAAACAATGCCGGCACGGGCTGGCAGGTGGCTCAACTGACCCAGAGCTGGCATGACAGCTCACCCGGTGTCTCCGGTCTCGCCAACAATAATTTTGCATTTCACTTTGCCAGGCAATTGGCAAAGCAGGCCACCGGCTGTCGCGTGGTGGGAATTGTGATGGTAGCGGAAGGTGGCCGGGGTATAAGCCATTGGGATCAAAACGCCGAGGGCTGGCTACAGATTAACCAGCAACTATCCGATGCACTTGAAGCTATCGGCAGAAACACAATCGACGGCATTTTATGGCATCAGGGCGAGTCAGACTGGATAGCCGATGGTACCTGCTACCCCGGTGATTCCTGCGTCAACAACCAGCCCGATTATTACCCTCAGAAACTGTTCAGTCGCATTGCAGACCCGGCAATCAGCAACCCGGTCGGTAATGATGCTCTGATCGATAGATTAAGACGACAAACCTGGTACGCCGAAGATAAGCCGTTCATTGCCGCCGAAACACTGCGCGCACCGGTGAATGTACACCTGAATAAACTGAACACTGATGATGATCCCTGGACAGCCTGTGTAAGGGGTGACCTAAGCTCAGGCCTCGAAGCTAATCCACTGGACCCTTTTGAGAATCACTACAGCGGCGAGGCACTCAGACAACTCGGGCGTCGATATGCCGCACGGTACATTGAGATGAAGAACCTTTAAGTAAGCGCGTGCCACAGAGGCCTTTGGGGTGGGCCAGCTATGTGAACGGCAATATGCTCAGTGCGTTGCCATGTTAAACCTGCACACATGAACCTGCATTCCGTCGGATGACACTCAATGTTTCCACCACACAATGGCGTATAAGTTATTCCTTATTCAGCGTGACCAGTTGCTTGCTAATTTGGATCCGGCGCGCTTTGTATAGTGCGCCAAGTGCCTGCTTATACACCTTTTTACTGACACCGAATTGTTTGTATATTGCCTCTGGCGGGCTTTTATCGGTGATTGGAGACTCACCGCCATTTGCATTTAAATGCTCAAGAATAGCCTCTTCCACACCACCGACTTTCTTGCGACCGGTTTGTTGTAGCACCAGATCGATTTTGTCGTCATCACGAATGCCTTTGACATAGGCGTTCAACTGATCACCGATCCCCAGGCGCGAGAAGATCTCATTATGATAAAGCATCCCCAGGTGTGATCCATCTATCACCACCCTGAACCCAAGCTCAGTTTTCTGCGCGACCATCACTTTAACTTTTTGCTCTCTGGTAAACCGACCCTGATTATATTCAGACAGATGTTCATGCAGCCTTGCAGTGGCGATCATCCGTTGTGAGTTGACATCAAGCATGGCGAAGACCACACAGCGTCGACCGACGCGCATATCACCGAGTTGTTCAGAGCGCGGCATAAACAAATCAAAGCGCAACCCCCAGTGCAGATAAGCGCCTTTATCGGTCAGTGCCACTACCTCCAGACAGGCAACCCGGTCAGCCAGCACCAACGGCTCTGCAGTGGTTGCCATGATTTCCAGATCGGTATCCCGATAGACAAAAACATCAACCTGCTCGCCCGCCTTCAGCCCCCGGGTAGTATCGCTTGCAGCCTGTGGACCTGGCACGAGCGGAATTTCGCCAAGGTCGGCGCCATGGAGCATACAACCCAGCGGGGAGATCCGAATAACGGCGAGTGTGTTTATCTGACCAAGCTTTACCATATCAGTCCCTGTGTAGATGGCCGGAAATTCTACCGGGATGCCGGCATTCGCTGCCCTGATGGAAACTATGCGGCACGAGGCAGATGAAACGAACCGAGTTTGTTAGCGACATTCACTGCAAGCAATGACTCAAACCCTCTGCCCAGCGAGTGCTTTCGACGTAACAGTGCCCTGAGTTCGGCCACATCCCATTCAATATACATTGACTCTTCATCGAACAACACATCTGCGGTTGCCGCAGCATTAGTCATGAACCCTATTTCACCGATAAAACTACCCGGCCCGCGATAGGCGACGGTGACGCCGTTTTGTACAATTTTTATTTTACCGGCGTACAACAGATAAATCTTCCCGAGCGTTTCGCCCTGTATGACCAGCTGATCACCCGGAAGTCCGGAACACCACGCTACCGGCTTCAACAATGCAGCAGTCTCACGTGAGGTAAAGTGCCTGAATACCATGTTTTTTACCAGCAACTCGCGCTCGCTCAATGCAACCGGTTTTCGATTAATGTAAATCAGTATGAGGTTAAAGACATTGATCAGCACAAACGCAGATTGCCAGAACACCGCAGAATACATTACCTGCTGCTGAAATATGAAATACGGAAAGGTACACAGTGCCGCAATGATGCTCAGGATTCTAAGCCAGACCATATCCGTCACCAGATAGGCCAGGCAGTAAAAAATATTAGCCAAGAAGAAAATGACAACAGGCAGACTGACAGCCATCGGCGCACCTGGGATTAGAGTGGCGGTATGTTCTACGACTCAGCTGACACGCGACTCGTGCTTCAACTGGCGCCCGATGATAATCGAGATACTACTGGTGGCGCTGTTTTAATTGCGCCGAGTTATCGCAACAGCGCCCGCCGGAATGCCCCCAGCTGAACACCGTGCCGGCCCGGTCATAAAGGCCGGCACGTTCGCCTTGTTGCGTGTGTCGATTCACATTGACGCGACGACTGTCCTAAAACAGGCCAATGCAAACACTGAAGCAATTGCCGCTACCGCAACAACGCTCGTTTTTTGTTACCCGGCCCTGTTGTTACCCGGCCTTGCGCAAAGGAAGTTCTACCGCTTTATCTACCGGACAACCGTCAGCAACTACATCACCAACCATTTCGGCCGTGATAGCCGATAAAGTCCAGCCCAGATGACCATGACCGGTGTTGTAGAACACCCGAGAGTGCGCTCCCCTGCCGATATGCGGCATCATGTTGGGCATCATCGGGCGCAGACCGGCCCAGGCGACCACATGCTCGGTCTGTACGGCAGGAAAATACCTGCGGCACCAGTTGATCAGCGGCTGGATTCTATCATCGCGGATATCTCTGTTCTCACCATTGAACTCTGCAGTGCCGGCAATCCTGAAACGATCAAGACCAAGACGACTGGTCACAATTTTCGCTTCATCGTCGAGCAGGCTGACCCACGGTGCCGCCGCCTGGCTTGCGGAATCTGTGAGCGGAACAGTGATCGAATAACCCTTGACCGGGTAGACGTTGACGTTATCACCGAGCTTCGCTGCCAGGTCACGACTGCCGATCCCCGCGCAAACAACGACGGCATCAACCTCCAGCTCATCTGTATTCGCCGCGGCCCCTGGTGCCTGCTGATGAAAGGATATGCGGGCGCCGTTATCCAGCAGCGCGATATCTTCCACGGTGGTATCGCACATGAATCGCGCCCCGAGGCGTAAACAGGCATCGGCCAGACCACGGGTATATTTGTGGATATCGCCGGTGGAGTCGCTCTCGGTGTAATACCCGCCGTAGAGTGATGACTGCAGTGCCGGCTCGATGTCGCGTATTTCATCGACCGATACCGCCCGTCTGGACAGCCCGCCGCTATGCAGCATTTTGTTCACCCGCGTCGCGTGATCGTATTCCTTTTTGCTGGCATAGATATGGAGGATGCCACGCTGCTCGAAGTCAAACTCAATCCCTTCACGTTCCGCCCACTCCAGCAGATGCGCACGCGCGGCAATTGCCAGGCGCGTGGTTTCAACGGTGTTGCTTTCGTAATTGCGGATATTACCGATAAACTGAGCCATCCAGCTCAGCTTGTGCCAGTCCGGGCGCGGGTTAACCAGCAGTGGCGCGTCTTTCTTCAGCATCCACTTCAGCCCTTTCAGGATAGTGGATGTCTGCGTCCACACCTCAGCGTTGGACGCGGATAGCTGCCCACCGTTAGCAAACGAGGTGGCCATTGCAGGATAACGATGGCGATCAAAAACCGTCACGTTGTATCCGCGTTGCAGGAGAGAGTAACAAGTGGTAACGCCGGTAATACCAGCGCCGATGACTGCGATATTTTTCATTGAGGGTCCCAGTACGTTGTCATTAACAGATTGACCTTGCAATCCTTCCAACCCATCTGTACTTGGAACCTGAGAGCTTCACAGGTGGCCGCGTTGGCGGTGCCCGTATCCCCTTCGGTGGGTCGACTATCCGACCTCTCTCCAGATGCCTCCGCTGTATTGTGGTCCGTTTGCCTGAGAGTTTCCTGGGTGTTGCTCCTTCGGCGTCACCGCTGGCGATTAGCCACGGTGATCTCTCCCACATATTGCGCAACCGGCACTTAACCGGTTAGAGACCCGCAAAGGATGCATCAGATCCTTCGCGTTGGCAAGAAATTGCTATGCTATTGTTGCTTTTACAATGTAAACAATGGCGCAACTATCGGCTGTCAGCAGCACCACTTGAACAGGAAGACAGGCGAACAAATGTTGCACAATCGGCAGATCCCCGATTTCATACGAAAGCTCTCGTATACTCTACGAAATTCTGTGAGCTGCCTATGAAAATCACCCCCTCTGAAAAAGCCCCTGTCGCCAAACGTATTCCGGTTACCTGCCAGGCGCATGGTGAACAGTGGACGGACGACTATGCCTGGCTCAGAGCAGATAACTGGCAGGAGGCAATGCGCGAGCCCACATTGCTGCCGGAGCCGGTGGCCGACTACCTCAATGCTGAGAACCGGTATTTCCAATCGGCCATGGCAGACACAGATGGTTTGCAAAAGCAGCTGATCAGCGAAATGCGCGGCAGAATGCTGGAGCAGGACACATCATTACCCGAACGCGACGGTCCCTACGACTACCTGCACAGATACAAGCAGGGACAGGAACATCCGGCTTATTTGCGTAAAGCGAAAGAAGGTACACAGCAACAGGTGCTGCTCGATATTAACCACGAAGCAGAACAGCATGAGTACTTCGATCACGATATTGTCGAACACAGTCCGGATCACAACACACTGGCCTGGAGTTGCGATACCTCCGGCGCAGAATACTATCAACTTTACTTTCGCGATCTAAACACCGGCAAAGATCTGGACTATCACATCGATGATGTCGACAGTGCCGCCTGGGCAGACAGTCAAACCGTTTTTTACACTCGCGTTAACGAACACCACAGAGCAGACAAAGTCTATCGGCACACGCTTGGAAACCCGGACAAAGACACACTGGTATTCGAGGAAACAGACGAACGCTTTTCGGTACACGTGGAAACCAGCCAGTCACGTGAATACATTTTTATTCATACCGGGATGGATGATCAGGATGAGGTGTGGTTTATCCCCGCCAGTCATGTGACGACGGATCCCGTGCTTATAGAACCGCGGACCTCCCAGCTTGAGTACTCGGTAGATCATCAGAATGAACGCTTTTTAATACTCACCAACGCCGACAATGCACTGGACTTCAAAATCGTCGAGGTACCGGTCAACACACCTTCGCGAGCCCACTGGAAAGACCTGATTCCGCACAACCCCGGCACCATGATCCATGCGGTTTATGCTTACAAAAACTGGATAACCTGGTTATCGGTCACCAACGCCCTGCCACAAATCAGCTACCTGCATAATCAGGGCACACCAGACACGGTCAAGTTTGATGAAGAAGCCTATTCCCTCGGACTGGATGGTGGCTATGAATACGATGTCAGCACGATCCGCTTCGACTACTCATCGCCAACCACACCCGAGCAAACCTTCGAATTTAATCTTGAGACCAAAACGCGCCGGTTTCTAAAGGAACAGTCAATTCCGTCCGGACACAACCGGCAACACTACATCACCAAACGAATCAACGCGGTTTCACACGACGGTGCCGAAGTGCCTGTCACCCTGCTATACCACCGCGACACAATGCTCGATGGCAGCGCTCCCTGTCTGCTGTACGGCTATGGCTCTTATGGCGCCTCGATCCCAGCATCGTTTTCAACTAAACGACTTTCACTGGTTGATCGTGGATTCGTATACGCCATTGCTCATGTTCGAGGCGGAGAGGAAAAAGGTCGCCAGTGGTATGAAGCTGCCAAACTGGGGAGTAAGCCAAACACATTTCACGACTTTATCGCTGCGGCTGAAACATTGATTCAAAGCCAATATACCAGCGCGCAGTCTATTGTCATCCATGGTGGCTCAGCCGGGGGACTTCTGGTGGGGGCGGTGCTGAACATGAAACCCGCGCTGTTCGGCGGAGCGATTGCAGATGTTCCCTTTGTCGATGTTCTAAATACAATACTCGACGACACGCTGCCACTCACCCCCGGTGAGTGGACACAATGGGGTAACCCGATCGAGAGCAGGCAGGCGTTCGATGACATACGCAGTTACTCCCCTTACGACAATGTGCAGGCAACCGCCTACCCGCCCATACTGGTGACAGCTGGAGTTTCCGACCCTCGGGTGACCTACTGGGAACCGGCAAAATGGGTTGCCAAACTCAGAGCAACCAAAACCGACAGCCATCCGCTGCTACTTAAAACGAACATGTCATCGGGCCACTACGGAAAAACCGGTCGCTTCGCAGCGCTGGAGGACTCCGCACTAAGCTATGCATTTGCCATTAGTTGTGTTCAGCCGTCAGAGTGAAGAAACTCCGGAAATTCCCATGAAGACCTAATCGAATTACAAATAGTAACCGTGCGTACCACGACGCATCAATGTCATTACCCGGCTGATAATCAATCATCAATTTCACAACATTGTGCATAAATTTTCCAGCCATCATTTGGATTTGCATTGGATCCATCTTTCCGCACGAGTAATTGATTGCCTTTGCTTTTTCTTAAGATACAACTGCAGGCTGCACTCCCTGATCTGTAGCAAATGCATGCAATCAATTTACTCTTTTGTTCGTTAGTGCACTCGCCATCAGGCACCATCACTATTGAGTCAGAAAAATGTCCACCCTCCCCCACACAAAAACACGCCACTATATACCGGCTGAAAAACGGGTACGCTGATCAATGGTTTCACCCCACACAATCACCGATATACTAAGAATCACGATTGCGCCGATTGCAGTCTTACTTGCATGGCTACGTATTGAATCCTGGTATTTGCTGATACTGATTGTGTACCTGTTGGTTTATGGCCTTAACGCGTTTAATCTGGTACGCAATACCAAGATGGCGCAAACACACCTGGCCAAAGGGGCAGATATAGCGACTTTCATCTGCGTAGCGGCAGGCGGGTGGTTGCTTTTTCCGCATTTGATCATCCAGGAACGTCTGATCATACTCGTATATGCAATACTGAGTATTATATGCCTGCTTAGCAAACCGCGATCAAAAGGCACTCCTGCAAATATTGCCCTCACCATGCTTCCTGTTATTGTCCTCGCATCGGTACTCATCGGCTACTATACAAATAACACCTGGCCATTTCTTCTTGCAGTCATGACGCTGTTATTGCTTGTTGTCGGTTGGTTTTCAGTTAAGCGTAAAGCCGCATAAGTCACCGCGTTATGATCCCGGGTGTCTGTCAAACAAACACAGCACACCCGAGCCTATGATCGGGTGCCGTAGCTATACAGCAGAATTAGCTACTTTTTCCCGCTAACGGTGGACATACTGCCCACTACCGGTAACTGATAATCAGACAGCCGGTCTTCGAGAAAGGTGTAATCAGTGCGGGCCTGCTCCAATACTTGCAAACTCAATGTGCTCACGTAAAGCTGCTCTTTATTTTCGCTTAGATATACCGGCTGGTGATGCTCATCTATCCACGGCGGACACAACACCGAACCACCAAAATGGCCCCCCGCACGATTGAGGCTTAGAAAGTAAGTCTGGTTTTCAATCGCTCTGGTTTGAGCAAATGCATGCCAGCTATAAAAAGACGGGTCTCTCGCATATGCGCCGGTGTGTAATACCACCTGCACCCCATGATCAACCGCAAGGGTTCGACACAACTCTGGCGCACGAATGTCGTAACAGATTATCGGGGCAATTCTGAAACCGTTGATTTCAAATATCGCCAGTTGGCGATTCCCCGGAACAAAGTATTCTTTTTCCATAGAGTCGCCGAATTGTGCCAGATGTAGTTTATGGTAAACCGCTATCAATTCACCCCGGGTTCCCACAACTGCCGTGGCAATGGTATAACCACCGGCAACTTTCGCAGCAAAACCATAGACCACCGTAACACGATATTTTCTGGCCAGCGCGCTCCAGACAGAAAACGAGTAGCCATCCTCCGCTTCTGCAAGCTCCTCAAGAT
>JAHDHK010000234.1 GCA_020631335.1 Chromatiales bacterium | reverse complement strand
GTACTTGTTCTTACTGAAAGATTCATACGGTACCAGTTCATAATTGAGCTCTCCCGGGGTGCCACTGGCTTTCTTTACCCTTTTCGCCAGCTCCAGTATGGTGACTTCCTCCTGGCTGCCTATATTGAGCATCTCACCATTGGCTGAATCACGCATAATGGATTCGTACATACCGTCAACCGTATCCGACACATAGGTAAAGCTTCTGGTCTGCTGGCCATCCCCATGAATGGGTATGGTCTCATCATTCATGACGGCGTTAATAAATACCGGTGGCGGCCCGCCCCACCACGACAACGGCTGCCTGGGCCCGTAAGATCCAAAAAAGCGTAACAGCGTAACCGGAAACCCATAAGCATCCTGATACGCAAATGCCAGGTGCTCATCAAAAAGTTTTGATACCGCATAACTCCAGCGCGGCGCCTTGGAATTACCAATGACACTGTCAGTAGCCGACTCGGAGAACGGCACATTCGGGTTGCGACCATAGACATCTGATGTAGATGCAAGTACACACTTGATCATACGGTCTTTGGCAAAATCCAGCGCGTTCTCAGTGCCATAATAGTTGATCTTAAGCGTATCTATCGCTTTGCCGTAACGTGGAATCTTAAACGCAGCAAGGTGTACCATAACCTCGATGTCGTCACTCAGCCCGCTGAACGTCTCGCTATCGGTCACGTCGGCTTTTATAAACTCAAAGCCCGGGTTTTCCATTGCCTCGGCAATGTTTGAAGGATGCCCCATAGACAGGTTATCGACACCGACCACGCGGTGACCCTCGGCCAGTAGCCGCTCCGCCAGATTGGACCCCAGAAAGCCGGCAACGCCGGTAATAAGAACTGTTTTTCCGGACATTTACGACTCTTTATTTAGCGTATGTTTGAGGGATTGAAATTTTGTGGCGCTGTGATGATACAGGTCTTCAAAGTTACGTTTGTTCTGTAACGCAAGTGCACCGAGGCCGATGAGCTGAATTGACAACATGATGGACACCAGTCCGACAACATACGTATGAACATTCTCGGAAAATGCTACTGCCAGCGCACCCTGCTCACTTGCAGCCCCTCCAAGTTCACGAATTTCCAGCAATGCGTCGAAATAGTGGAAGAACATCCAGTAAGAAGAGTAAATTGCAAAAATCGCCAGAAAAATACCGGGCAATACAAAAAAATACATGGGCCGGAATATAAATCCCGACATCACGGTATCCAGAATCTGGCGAATGTACTTCATACTCGACTGACGCTGATGCCCCAGTTTTAATTGCGGCCCCCAGTCAAGCCTGCCGGGTACCTCTGCAATCTTTGCTCGAAGCACCATCGCTTTGTAAAGCGTTTCCGGCATAAGATCCAGCCCCATAGAACGAAATTCCATAGACCTTATAAAAGGACCGTCGTAGACACGTACCATTGACGTTAATGTGGAGATCCCGCCGTGGCTGAAAAAACGTAGAAAACGATTCCCCAATACGCTAAGCACCTTGCGTGCAGTGGGCACGTTGGCTATCGTTCCACCCGGCATATACGGGGAGGCAAGTACAATCTTTGCGTGCTCCTGCTGAAGCTTGGCAACCATTTCCTCGATGTGGTGAACGTCGTAGCTTAAATCGACATCCATCGTAATCACATAGTCCCCGCTGGTATTGGCAAAGCCAAAACGCATGGCCTGTCCGACACCGAAGTTGGTTGGATGATGCAGCGTTTTAATCTGCGCAAAATCTACGGCCAGGGTGTTTGCGATTTCTGCTGTGTTATCAGAACTGCCATCGTTGATGATCAGCACTTCCCACCGGAATTTGTCCTCAAGCGTAGTCAGGTGCCGGCATATTTTTTCGGTATGCTCACGCAACAACGCCTCTTCATTAAAGACAGGCAGAATGATGGAAAGTAGCGGCAGTGATGTCGCTTGCATGGTTGTCTCGTTATATATGACCCGATGTGGAGCGCAAAATAACATTGCGCAGACACCTGCGATACAAAAGCTATCGGCCGGAATGGTTGATTTATAACGAGTTTACAGTTGCACCCATAAACCAGCGTGACGCCAGCCGATTGACACAACACTGGTACTCAACCGGGTGCTTCGGGTACCAATTGTGCGATCTGCTCAAGAATCCCGGGATTAACCAAAGCAGAGCGGTTAGTAACATTGACACGATTCACAGCGTCTCTTGCCGCTTTTTCTGACGGCTTGCCATTATGGGTCCTGGGCAGAGCCGGTACTTTGACAACTATTGAGGGAACGTGAAGTCTGCTTGTTTCAGTGGCCACCTGTTTCTTGAGTTGCAGCACAAAATTACGTTCGAAAGGCACTTCACTTTGCATTACCAATAGTAATACCAGGCGTGAACCACCGGGTTCACGCGGAGACGCCTGTTCGACGATCATAGACTCGCGAACACCCTTGATGCGGTTTACCACAGTCATAATCTCAGCCGGTCCGATTCTGACCCCACGGACATTCAAGGTGCCATCAGAGCGCCCGAGAATACGAGGAGACCCGTCATTGGTTATTCTGATCTGATCACCGTGAGTCCAACACCCCGGGTTTGCCTCAAAGTAGCTGGCAGATAACCGCTGACCATCGCTGTCATTCCAGTAGTACACCGGCTGAGAGGGAAACGGCTTTACGACGACAAGCTCTCCTGTGCCGTCTCTGCCAATACCATGCTCATTCAACACACGGACGTCAATTCCCAGGGACAAACACTGACTGTCACCGGTTCGCACCGGTAAATCGGGATGTCCGAGAACCAGACAACCGATCATGTCTGTCCCACCTGAGACAGACTGAACAGGGATATTCCTGAAGTGCTGCGCAAGCCATTCAAACTGGCTTTCAAACAACACCGAGCCAGTGCTTTGGATTGCTCGCAGACTACTAAAACTGCCAACAGATTCTGGCTCAATGCCTGATTCTATTAAAAACTGGATATAGGCAGGGCTGGTGCCGAAAACCGTGACGTTCAGGTCGTTGAGCACTGTCAGTAATCGTGACTTCTGCGGATACGATACGCTGCCGTCATAAAGCACGATATGCGTGCCGCTGGCCAGTGCACTCAACTGCCAGTTCCACATCATCCAACCGGTAGACGTTTGAAAAAGCAGTGTGTCGGCAGATGACAGGTCGCCGTGCAGCCGATGCTCCTTAAGGTGCTCCAGCAATGTGCCACCGGCGCCATGGACAATGCATTTAGGCTTTCCGGTTGTCCCGGATGAAAACATAATAAACAGCGGATGGTCGAAAGGAAAATCCACCAGGTTGTCCAGAGATAAAGCGGCCTGTTCGAGCAGATCATCCAATCGATGCGTGGCCACCTCAACGTCTACAGCTTCCACGGCCTCATCCAGCAGAATCAAATGCTCAAGGGAGGGCATCTGCTCGATCACGCTTTGCAGGTTAGACACCATGCTGTGTCTGCTACCGTTGAGCTGGTATTGTGTGTTGGAGAATACAACCGCCGGTGCCAGCTGCCGGAACCGCTCAAGCACTGCCGTCACACCCAGTTCCGGTGATACAGATGACCAAACCGCACCGATAGACAGACACCCCAGACACGCAGCAATACTTTCGATGGAGTTATGCGCTATCGCAACAATGCGATCACCGGGTTGAACACCACTGTGCCTTAACCACGCTGCGATCGACAGGACCATTTCACGCAATTCACCGCGCGTCACGGACACAAGTCTGCCGCTTTCATCGGCAATGCTGACGGCCGGATGATCATCAGACACGTCATTAACCTGCAACAGACAGCGTGTGTAGTTAAGGGTTAACTCAGGAAAAAACTGTCGATCTATAAAGCCGCTACCGGTAATAACCGGTGCGGTCGACCCGTTATGGGGGATAGCGCTGCAGGCCAGCCAGTCACCCCAGAATTCAACCGGATGGTCACAGCACCATTGGTGTAGCGCCTGGTAGCCATCGAAGAAAACGTTATGTCGGCTGGCCGTATACTCTGTAAATAGTTGAAGCTGTGACGGCACGTTACTCATGCACGAGGCCGAGCGCCTCACTGGTAATATGGAAACCCGACATGGGCACAACAAACCGGATTATCTTGCCCAGGCTGTCAAAGTTCTCCGGGCTGAGTCTGGCCCGGTCTATGGCCACATGACAGTTGTTTTCCAGAAACAACACCAGAGAGACAAACCCGAGGCTGTCAAGGATACCCGATTGCAGGAAAGACTTTTCATCATCACCATCAATCATGCTTTCTGCATCGCCAAAATGATAGTTATCATCAAGCCAGTCTACGACCAGCTTACGCAACTTTTCGTTCTCTGTCATGCAACCGCCCTTCTTCAAAATTGTTGGTATATAAAAGTACCCTTAGAGAAAGGTACGACAAGAATCAGTAAAGCAACGGCAAATCCATAAGCCAGACCGCGCACCAGCGGTGGAATACGATGGTAATAGTCTTTAACCGCATTCAATGGTGCAAGCTCGACAATGTGCATAGCAGCAATAAAGCCGAACGATAATATCACCAGTGGACTGATGTCCAGTTTGTCAGCGCCGCTGAAGGTAAACAATCCGTAAAAATAGGTAAATGCCACCTGGATATCCGACGCTCGAAACGGCACCAGCGTCAACACAAAAAAACCGATCGTCAGCAACCAGCTTGCCAGCGAATAGACCAGCGACTTTCTAAGGGTAACAAAGGCACGATTACCGCGACACCACCCCCGGTACAAGACATCCCAGTTGCGTTGTACCACCATACCCACACCATGCATCAACCCCCAGCATACGTAAGTCCAGGCAGCACCATGCCATAAACCGGAGGCGGCAAACACCAGTAACAAGCCGATATCCAGCCGACTTCTAAACCAGCCGCGACTGGTAGTCAGCGGGGTAAAGATATACTCGAACAGCCAGCGATTCAGGGTAATATGCCAGCGCCGCCAAAGCTCGGGCAGACTGCGACTGATAAAGGGCGCGTTGAAGTTTTGCGGCAACTCAATGGCAAATAACCTGGCGGTACCGATAGCCATTAAGCTGTAACCGGCAAAATCAGAAAACACCTGTCCGGCAAAAGCAAGTACACCCAGCCACAAATACAACGAAGAATAGTTTTCCGGAGAGGCAAATGCCCGTGCCACCAGACTCTCACCCAGCACTTCCCCGACAAATGCTTTGAGAGTGTAGCCCAGCAAAAAGGCGAAGCACCCTGTGGTCAGCCACTGCGCAGTTAGTCGACGCGCTGATTGCAACTGCGGCAACAACTCCGACCCTCTGGATATCGGTCCGGCGGCGAGCTGACCGAAAAAACAAACAAACAAAGAGAAATCCAGCAGAGAACCGGCCGGTTCAAGCCGACGCCAATAGGTGTCGAGCATGTAGCCCACGCGCTGCAGTGTCCAATAGGAGATGCCCAGCGGCAAAAGCAGTTTGAGCACCGGCAATGCCTGTTCTATTCCAATACTTTGCAACGCATCATTGGCCGCAGCTGCAAAAAAACCGGAGTACTTAAAAAAGCAGAGACTGCCCAGACTGAATAATAAACTGATGGTGAGCAACCAGCGCCGCCTGGCAGCCGGCATCGATGCTTTTGTAAACTGATGGGAGATAAAGTAATCAAGCCAGGTGCCGGCAATAATCAATGCCAGCAAATGCCAGTGCCAGGAGCCGAAAAACAAATAGCTCGCTGCTAACAGTATGCTGTTTTGATAAATACGGTGGCGCGGCCCGAGCCAGTACAACAGAAAGACTGCAGGCAGAAAAAACAAAAATTCTACGTTGGTGACGCTCACTGAAGTGTGGCAGCCGGTGCATCAACAATATTTCGCAGGAAAGAAAGCTCGTTATCCAGCGCGTGCTCAGCCCACTTGATATTACCCTGTGCATTGACGTGGTCCAGATCAAGCATAAAGTCCGCGTCCTGCAACAAACCTGACGTCATATCCAAAACCCGAACAGAATGCTCCCGGCCATATTCTTTCATCGCCGCAGCGAAAGGTTCTATCGTATTCTTTTGACCGGCCGGCGTAATGGTGTCGGGCTTTAAAGGAAACAGGACAATAGTCAGATCGATGTTCTGCTGCGCGGTAAATTCTACAAACCGGTCCAACGCCTGCATGTCCATATCGGACAGAAAACACTGGTAGCCGTTTTCAATATCATCATGCCAGCGCGAAAGCGTTTGTTGATACTCGTCATCAGGCATCTGACCACGAATCATTACGCGCATAAAGTTAGTGAATCGATTGAAGTTCTCGGAAATCGCAAAACGCGTCTTTACCAGTGCAGAGTGATCAAACAGGTGTCGCCACAGATTGCGCACATAGTTCCGGTTCAGTTCTGTTGCACCTTCACTGGCAACATCTTTGAAATAGTCGGCAGTGGTCCAGCCGTGCGTTACTATGTTGAGCGCGGTTTCAGTCGGAGTGCTGATACGACAGGTATCCCACCAGGTAATACCAAACATCATGTGTGTCAGTGGCTTTTTTAACTTCTGTTCATTATCGAGAATCAGCGGCTTTAGACGGTGATGAAGCAGCCACTCCATGGCATGTACTTTACCTGCCTCAAGCGGTATTGCAATCAAATCAACCAGACCATCGGTTTGCTCTCGCAGCACGTCGCCGAGCACATGGAAGGATCGTCCATGGCTGGAACTGACAACCAGTATATCGGGTACGCGGGAAAGCTCATGTATGCCATTACGAACCTGACGCTTTGCCGGAGCATCATAGAACCTGCCCAGCACGATGTCCGCGCAAAATAGCGCCACTAGAAAACCGCACAGCAGTATGACGACCGCACGCCAGCTATTTTCAGCCATATAAGAACAAAACCATTGTTACTCGCAGTTAGAAGTCTGGGGTACGTCTGTTACCACTCTCGCAAACGCCGACAGCAGCCACCGCCGTCTCCATAGCCAGCACCAACCCGCACGATTCTACTGCCGGCTGATTAAGTCAGATGTGACGGGATATACAATCAGGACTTTTGTACCAATTTCAGCGACATCGTCAATCGCAGTGCGGCCGGGCCGCTCACCGGTAGTCTGCACGGTCACCCTCTGTGTTGCGAGCGCGCTGCATGGCGAGGGCGTTGACGAATTTATTTAAGGTGTTCAGCTATCGTAACGCGACGAAAAAAAAGAAAAAAGTCTTCTTAGGTATTCCACAGCAGAGCACCCGACAGACTCCAGGGCTAAGCGCTATCGCTTCAGATCACGCTCCCGGGTATTGCCAACCGGCGATACCAGACGGTACCAGAGTAACCCCAGATATTCCCGTAAAACATCGTGAGAAAGGTCCAGCGCCTCGGTGTCCGGCACCCAGTATGCTGCCGCTGTCAGCGGAAAAGAAGTACTCATCTGCGTCGGCGCCGGAGTCACGTCAAAACCGGCAGCCTCGAATAACATCACTGCCCGCGCCATATGGTACGACTCGGTAACTATGATCACCTTCCCGATACCCAATGGCAACAGAATTTCCGCACTGAACAGTGCGTTCTGCCAGGTGGTTGAGCTTCGCCCTTCCGTCCACTGAACAGGGATACGGTAGATATCAAATGCTGAAGCCAGCACCTCTGCGTGAATATCACGGTCCCGGTTCATCGGGCCGCCTGTAGTCAGCAAAGGCAGGTCGGTCTGCCGATGCAAATAGGCGGCGTAGTGAAGCCTGCTTAATGCCGCAGGTACCGGCGCCGGCTTTCCGCCATATTCCCGGGCGTCGTCAAAGTGCGCTCTGCCAACCACAATAATGGCGCCGGCGCCTGAGCTTTTCGCCTGAGCGGGTTCGAGTGCCGGATACTGCTCTATCGTTGAATGCAGAAAGGATGACACGACCGGCGTGGACAACAGCCATAGGCTCGCCAGGCCAAGCACCACCAGCAATCTTCCGGTCCACTTCAGGTAGCGGCTGATCAGCCAGCCGAACAGTATCAGTAACAGGTTGGCTGTCGGCGGCATTAAAACAGTGGAAGCCAGTGCCCTGAGCATTGTGTCCCGATCCCGTGAGAGTGATTAGCTGACCAGCGAGGCCCCCTTGCTGAGCGCCGCCAGTTTTGCATAGGCAATTTCCGGGTCAACCGAACCAAAACCGGCAAAGGTGCCGAAGCCGCAATCGGTACCGGCCACAACCCGCTCTGCCCCGACAATATCGACAAATTTCCGGATGCGCTCCGACACCAGCAACTCGTGTTCGACAAAATTGGTGGTGGTATCCAGCACACCGGGCACCAGCACAACGTCGTCGGGGATGCTCGACTTGTTCGCCTCGAACACGGTCCACTCGTGTGCATGACGCGGATTCGATGTTTCAAACAACAGATAGCTCGCCCGGGTTTTCAGCAACGTGGGCAGCATCTTTTGCATGTCAATGTCGCAAGTATGAGGGCCTTCATAGTTACCCCAGCATATATGCACCCTGACCTTGTCTTTCGGCACATTGGCAAGCGCATGGTTCAGCGCTTCAACATGCATGTCTGCAACTTTGACAAATTCATCATCAGATAAATCGGTAAACAGCATATGCCTGGACAACGCCAGGTCCGGGCAATCCAACTGCAGATCGAGACCACTGCTTACAATGGTTTCGTATTCATCTTTCATCGCATCGGCCAGCGCGGCCAGATAGGCTTCACGGGTCGGGTAATGCTGATTCTGCAGGAACAATGAAATCACACCGGGTGACGCAGCATTCATAAAACCACGCTCAACGCCGTGCTTTTTCATAGCGGCTTTGAGGTTACTGATATCTTTTTGCAGTTCGCCCTGCCCCCTGGATTTAACTTCACCGGTGCACATCGGCCGCGCGTACTGTGGAGTACCGCCCGACTCTGCAATGCGCTTTAAAAAACTTGGAAACTGCAACAGATCTGCCGGGGCATTTCGTTCGCTGTCGCCGGAGAAGCCGGTATATCTGTCTTTCACATAGGTTGCATAAGAGATCTTAGAGGTTTCACCATCGGAAACGATATCTATCCCTGCCTGTCTTTGTCTGCCAACGGTTTCATCCACCGCGTGTGTCATGGCTGCATCGAAGGCATCGCTGTCATACGGCTCCTGCTTTTCACGCTTGAAAATAAAATCGACCACTTCCTGTGAT
>JAHDHK010000233.1 GCA_020631335.1 Chromatiales bacterium | reverse complement strand
AGAGTACGCGCAGGATACGATCTCAAGAGAAGCGCAAAACAAGCACCTCAACGCGCTGTTGAGCTTTGACCCGGATCTGCTCACCCGGCAGGCGCAGCTGGCAGATCAAAAAAGGCAGGCTGGAAATGCAGGTGTTTTATGCGGTGTGCCGGTCATTGTAAAAGACAACATTAACACGGTGTCTTTTCCCACTACGGCCGGCACGGCAGCACTTTGCGATCACACCCCTGAAACTAACGCCGGGGTAGTAACGGCGCTTATCGGTGCGGATGCCTGTGTGGCCGGCAAGTCCGGCATGCATGAGCTGGCGTTTGGCATCACCAGTAACAATGCGGTAACCGGTGCTGTGCGCAACCCGCACGATAGCAGCAAAATACCCGGTGGCTCGTCGGGTGGTACCGCAGCGTCCGTGGCGGCAGGCATGTTTCCTTTGGGGTTGGGAACTGACACCGGTGCTTCAGTGCGGCTGCCTGCCGGGTTATGCGGAATTGTCGGCTTTCGTCCAACGGTAGGTCGCTATGCCGGTGACGGTGTGGCTCCAATCAGTCGCACGCGTGACACTGTCGGACCCATCTCCCGCAATATGCAAGACATCGCATTAATAGACGGTGTGTTGTCCGGTAACGGACAGGTGACCGGCAGAAAAAAACTCAGTGATGTCACCGTGGGTGTGCCGAAGGAAGTATTTTATGACAATCTGGAGCCTGTGGTTGAGACAGCAGTTCAGGCGGCGCTGAAGTCACTGCAGACCGAGGGGGTAAAGCTGATTGAAGTGAGCCTTGCTGACATCTGGCCGCTCAATGAAGCAGTGGGCTTTCCGGTAGCGCTTTATGAAGTCATGCGCGAGCTGCCTGATTACCTGAAACTACATGCACCGGGTGTTAGCTTTGACACGCTTATCGCAAAGATAGGCTCACCGGATGTTGCCGGCGTTTTTGAGAGCCAACTCGGTGACGACAGGATTCCCGAGCACGTCTACCGTGACGCAATCAACGTGCATCGCCCCGCGATGCAGGCAATGTATGAATCTGCATTAAAGGCTAATGGTCTGTCTGCGCTGGTGTTCCCGACAGCACCGCTGACTGCACGCAACATCGGTGAAGACAACACTGTTGAATTAAACGGACAGCAGCTCCCGACCTTTCCGACCTACATCCGCAATACTGATCTGGGTTCCAATTTAGGTGTGCCGGGTATTTCTATTCCCTGTCCGGATGTCGCGGGTATGCCGGTAGGTATTGAATTCGATGGACTCGCCAATGCCGATGAAGATCTCATTGAATTGTTGCTGTCGGTGGAAGAGGCATTAACCCGATAAACCTGACTCAAACGCAAACACAAAGGATTTCTATGAACAATCGATTCCTGATATCTATTTTCTCCGCTGCCTTCTCGGCCGTCATGCTGGCAGGGGCAGCATTTGCCGAAGTAAAAATCGGCGTGTTAGTACCTGACTCGGGACCCGCCGGGTTGTTTGGTCCGAGCACTCGTCACTCAGCACAGTTGGCTGCGGCAGAAATCAATGCAGCAGGTGGTATCAATGGCGAGCAGATTGAACTTGTGTTTGCGGATGTCGGCGTACCACCCGCCGAAGCCGTACAGGCTGCACTGAAAGTCTGGAAGGCAGAAGGTGCCGAGGCGTTTATCGGCATGCATGACTCGGCTGTGCGAGAAGCGTTAACCGGTCTGTTTAAGGGGGGAGTACCCTACGTCTATACACCGGTATATGAAGGAGGAGCCTGTAGTGAGGGCTTGTATGTCACCGGTGAAACCCCCAGCCAGCAACTCGCACCGGTCATTCCGTTTTTAATGAAAAAAGAAAAGGTCAGGAAATGGTATTTGATCGGCAATGACTACAACTGGCCGCGTGATACCAATGCGCTGGCCAGAGGTTATATTGACGACGCCGGTGGTGAAGTCGTAGGCGAAGAATATTTACCGTTTACAGTGGCAGAGTTTGATTCCTCGTTGCAAAAGATCAGGCAAAGCGGTGCTGACGGGGTGCTGATTACGCTGGTTGGCGGGGCATCAGTCGGGTTCAATGTGGCCTTTGCCAGTTTCGGCCTCGATCAGCAGGCGATTCGTCTTGGAACACTGATAGAAGAAAATACGCTTGCCGGTATCGGTGCCGACAATGCCAATCGACTGTATTCATCAGCGGGCTATTTCTCTGCCATCAAAACCGAGGCTGCCCGTGACTTTGCCACCTCCTACAGTGAAATGTTCGGCGAAGATGCGGCGCCACTCAATTCGTTGGGGCAATCAGCTTATGACGGATTAATGCTGCTTGCGAAGCTTGGTAATTCCGCCGGCTCTTTGCAGGTTGCAGAACTGGAAAAAGTGGCAGAAGGCATCAGCTTTGAATCGCCGCGAGGTACTGGCACTCTGACTGGTCGCCATGTTGCACAGACTATTTATCTTGCCAACGGTACTGGCGGAACTTTTGACATTACCGCTTCCTTCGACAGCGTAGCCTCGGCAGAAGCTTGCCCTTAGCGGTATTAAGTCATGGCCACCCTGCTCATATTGAACATACTGTGGCAAGTCAGTGTGCTGGCCATCGTCACCATCGGTCTGGCAGTCGTGTTCGGCCAATTGCGTATTATGAATATGGCTCACGGCGAACTGGTGATGATCGGGGCGTATGCACCGGTCATGACTTCTCTGCTTGGTCTTCCCGGATACGCAAACATTGTGGTCTGTCTGGTGACTGTAGGGCTCATTGCGTTGCTGATGGAGCGACTGGTTATCCGGCATTTCTACGGGCGTGCTTTTGACAGCCTGCTGGCTACCTGGGGGCTTAGCATTTTGTTGCGCGAAACTGTCGAGCTGATCTTCGGTCGTGGTTATCAGTCTGTGCCTCAATATGTACCGGGTACTTTTTCTATCTCCGGCACTGATTACCCGCTTTATCGTCTGGTGGTGATGGCTGGCATTATCCCGATCTTTGCAGGACTCTATATTTGGTACCGCAAGTCAAAGATCGGCGTTGAAATAAAAGCAATGGTTGAAAACCCGTCACTTGCACAAGCATGCGGCATAAACACCTCCCGTCTTTCGGCTGGTTGTTTTATCTTCGGTGCGCTGACAGCCGGTGTTGCCGGGTTGCTTCTCGCGCCGACAATCCGGGTAGAGCCGATGATGGGGCTTGACTACTTGATCCGCTCTTTCTTTTCATTAGTGATTGGCGGGCTCGGCAGTTTTGAAGGGCTGTTCATTGGTGTCGGGATTATTGCGGGTGCCCAATCCACGCTGGGCGCTTTGTTCAATCAAACCTACGGCTATCTGTTTATCCTGATCCTGTCGATTGTTTTCCTGTGGCTGAGACCTGATGGTATCTATCGCAGGTCTTAGTGCCGCACTGCTGGTTACGCTGCTTTTGGTGCCCGAACTGTTCGGTGATTTCGCAGCTTACCAGACCGGACTTTTTTTAATCTATGCGATAGCCGGACAAGGCATTGGATATCTATGGGGCAGAACCGGAGTTCTGCCTCTGGGGCAGGCGGCGTTCTTCGGTATTTCTGCCTATGCCAGCGCACATGTGCTGCTGTCGATTCAAAGTATCTATCTTCAGATTGCCTGTTTTTGTCTGATCGTTCTGACTGCCGGACTATTGGCCTTTTTGCTCGCGGGCACTGTGTTTAAAGGGCGCAGCGATAGCGGCCCGTATTTCTCCCTGATCACACTGGCGCTGGCAATGATCGCCGAACAGATAGCGGGTACGGCAACCGACCTGACAGGCGGATTCAACGGGCTCAGCGGGTTCGCCCCGATTGCCGGTCTCGATCAATTCGGCAACCTCTACTACCTGGTGGTAATTGCAGTGGTTTTATCAACGCTCGCGTTGCTAACGCTCGAGCGTCTGCCTGCCGGTCTTGTCGCACGATCAATCGCGGACAACGAACCACGTTTGCTGTTGTTCGGTTTTAAGACGCATTGGATTAAAGGCGCAGCATTCGCATTATCGGCCACACTTGCTGCAGTCGCCGGTATTTTATTTGCGAATCATCAGGGCATTGTTACCCCGACGTCCAGCGGGTTTCTGCTGTCGGCAAACCTGGTGATCTGGACTGCGGTGGGCGGGCGAAATCATGTTCTCGGGCCAGTCATCGGTGCTGTGGGTATAGGGTATCTTTCATCTGAGTTGAGAGACAGTGTTGCCTATTGGGAGGTGATACTGGCGTTGGTGTTTATTCTGGTGGTACTGAAGGTTCCCGGTGGTATTGCTGAAATTGTTACGGGTATTTTTCAACGCTTTTATTCGTTCACTTCCCATACCGTATCGAAGTCCGTTCTGGTGCCGCCATCATGGCAGGGCAAACCAGCGCAGTCGCTGTCGTTTACCGGTTCCCGAGTCAGAGCCGGGTCAGTCACCGTGCTCAACGGAGTTGAACTTGTGACGCCGAAGCAGGGTGTCGTTTGCATTATCGGTCCGAATGGCGCGGGTAAAACCTCACTACTGAATGTGATTACCGGCGGGTTGCGTCTGGTGGAAGGTGAATTACATTATGGCGGGCAGAAAATCCATAATCGCCCTCCATATGCAGCCGTGAAGTCGGGTATCGCACGCAAGCTCCAGGTACCTTCGGTATTCTCGTCCATGACAGTGTCAGAGAATCTTGCTATCGCCATGCTTGCGGGTCGTGCAGGTTTTACGGACTTCTTTAAGCCATCAACACTGCGATGGCGTTCGCAGCGCTTAAGCGATCTGCTGGCAACACCGGGTATTCCTTTGCTCGATGGTATACACCATCGGGTGTCGGAGTTGCCGCAGGGACATCGGCAGTTTCTGGAGCTGGCAATGACCACTGCGTCGGCACCGGGACTTTTGCTTCTTGATGAACCCTGTGCCGGCCTTTCACCTGCCGAAACCAGACACATGACAGATGTGATCAGTCAATTTCATGAGGCTAATGGTGGTTTGATTCTGTTGATTGAGCATGACATGAGTATTGTTCGCGCTTTGGCAGATCATGTCATTGTGATGCATCAGGGAGCGGTTCTGGCCGAAGGCAGCTTTGACGAGATTCGAGCAAACGAAGCGGTCAAATCCGTTTATGCAGGCGGCACGAAATGACCGGGTCGCAGCTGGGGTTTAGCGAAATAAAATGCGGTTATGGTGATACACAGATCATTCATGGAATAAGCGGCCGTGTGAATGCTGGTGAAACACTGGGCGTTTTCGGCCGCAACGGTGTAGGCAAGACGACACTGGCGCGTACCCTGGTGGGAGAAATACCGTTGTCGGCGGGCGCGGTTTCCCTGAGAAATGACGACATTGGAAAACAGTTGCCCTATGAGCGCAGGCGTATGGGCCTGAGCTATATGCCGCAAACCGGCCTGGTGTTCGACAACCTTACCGTGCGCGAGAACCTGTCGCTGGCCAATTCGAGCTTATCACCGGAAACGTATTTTGAAATATTTCCAAGGCTGGGTGAGAGACTGGATCAGCCGGCGGGCTCAATGTCCGGGGGAGAGCGAAAGATACTCTCGTTTGTCCGGGTGATGCTGGAGGAAGCACAGGTCATTGTATTGGATGAACCCTCCGAGGGTGTGCAGCCTGAAAATATTGAGTGTATGCAACAGTGCATACTTGCCAGGCAAAGTCTTGGCTGTTCGTTTATTTTAATTGAACAGAATCTGAGTATGTTGATGACACTCTCCAGCACTTTACTGGGGCTTGAGTCGGGACGTGTCGTTTTTGAGAGTGAGAGGAATACCTGTGATCGCAGTGATCTTTTGTCTGTCTTATCGTTATAGCGCAATCGGGTTTTAGCATTGCCGTGTAGGCGGGTGTTAACGATGATCACTGAATTAATTATTCAGTATTTTTTGAAAAGTAGAGCTTCGCCTTTAAGACGTATTGACATTTCACTTCACCGAATGATGCACCACGGGCGACACCCCGGAAATAATTTTATCGCTATAGAGAGAAGCTTATGAAAACGTTGGTACCGGATCGACATACCCTCGATCCTATTGAAGTAGCATCTGTCGATGAAATTCGTGCCTTGCAGTTAAAACGTATGAAATGGTCTCTGCAGCATGCTTATGACAACGTGCCTGTATACCGCAAGCGTTTCGATGCGCAAGGTGTTCATCCGAGTGATTTACGCACGCTTGAAGACATCGCACGGTTTCCCTTTACTTGCAAGGACGACCTGCGGGAGAACTATCCGTTCGGTCTTTTTGCATTGCCTCGTGAAAAGATTATTAGAATTCACGCATCATCTGGAACCACCGGTAAACCCACCGTGGTGGGTTATACAAAAAATGACATCGAGTTGTGGGCAGATCTGGTCGCGCGGTCAATGCGTGCCAGTGGTACCAGACCGGGTGATATGGTTCACGTCGCTTATGGTTATGGTCTGTTCACTGGCGGGTTGGGCGCTCACTACGGTGCAGAGCGACTGGGATGCACGGTTGTACCAGTCTCTGGCGGTATGACCGAGCGCCAGCTCACACTTATTCAGGATTTTAAACCTCGCTCGATCATGGTGACACCATCGTATATGCTCAATATTCTCGATCAGTTTAAAAAGGCCGGTATCGATCCGCGTAGCACCTCACTGGAAGTGGGTATCTTCGGTGCAGAGCCCTGGACCGATGCTATGCGGGCAGAGGTAGAAGATGCCTTCGCAATGCATGCGGTCGATATCTACGGATTGTCAGAGATTCTGGGTCCGGGTGTGGCCAGTGAATGTATAGAAAGCAAGGATGGTCTTCATGTCTGGGAAGATCATTTTTACCCGGAAATTATTGACCCGCGGACAGGCGAGGTGCTGGCGGATGGTGAGACGGGTGAACTGGTGTTGACGACAATGACCAAAGAAGGCCTGCCGATGGTGCGCTATCGAACACGTGATCTCACGCGACTGTTGCCGGGCACAGCGCGCTCCATGCGCCGGATTGAAAAGATTCTGGGGCGCAACGACGATATGATTATTCTGCGTGGCGTCAATGTATTCCCAACACAGATCGAAGAACAGGTGTTATCGATGCCTGAGCTTGCCCCGCATTTTCAGATTGAACTCTCACGCAATGGCCGTATGGATAACATGACGGTCGGTGTTGAAGCGGCCTCCGGTAGCACAGCGGAAAATGACCGGCAGGCATTCGCGATCAAATTGACCAAAAAAATCAAAGAGGTGGTTGGTGTCTCGACGACAGTAAAAGTGGGTGTCCCGGGTAGCGTTGAACGCTCGCAGGGTAAAGCTCGCAGGGTACTGGATCACAGGTCCCTGTAATCATTTTGTCGGTATTCCGGTAGCCACATAGTGGAGGGACTCCGGGTCACTGAGGGCGGGTGTCGTTGAGTATTATTGTTGTAGCGGTGATACCGCCATGCCTCGATCACTCGTCGCGCTTCCTGTGGTTTTTTGCCACGCTGATGGAAGCGTTTTACACGCTCATGGGGTAGCCGCGCCTTGTGGGGCCACTACTGGCGATAGTGCGCTGTGCGGAGGCTGATCGATCCATGGGTGATCCGGGCTGATCGTTCGTGCGTAAATTGGTATTGACAACTTATCCAATTTGTTTACCCTGTGATCATCGCAGCGCAGTAGCGCCGGATGATAATTGACTCTACATCGTGCCTATGTCGCTCAATCCGCAATCACCCATTCCGCTTTACCGGCAACTCGCCGGGCAGATTCTGGCGGATATTGAAACCGGGCATTATCCGGTGGCATCGCGGATTCCCTCTGAAAACGAATTTGCCAGCACCTATTCCATCGGTCGTCCTACTGTAAGGCAGGCGACAGACTGGCTGATCCGCCAGGGCAGGCTCGAGCGTCGTCGCGGCTCCGGTACTTATGTGTTGCCGCCGGTACGCTCTATAGATCTTTTCTCTCTGGCAGGCACCAGCGCGGCGCTGCAGAACATTGATCTCGATGCAAAGCTTGAAGTCATCGGCGGCCCGGCGCTGGAACCTGCCGGTGACGATCGCAGGCTGCGCATCGAGCGGCTGGTTCGCGTTGAAGCGGTGCCCGCTATGCATGAAGTGCTGCGTTTCGATGCGCAGCTGTTTGCCGGTCTGGAGCAGCATGTGGTGACCGGCCGGTCGTTGTCTGCGCTGGTGCGGGATGTGTTTTTTATGGAGCCCAGTTCAGCGCGGCAAACCTTCTATGCGGTGGCCGCGGACGAGGCTCAGGCCTCGCTGCTTGATCTTTCACCCGGCGCACCGGTGTTACGCGTGCAGCGCGCCTTGCACTTTGAGCAACAGGAAGATGCGCTGTTGATCGATATATGTTGTCGCACCGATCATTTCGAATTCTCCCAGACACTGTATCCGGCGCTTGCGAGCGGTCCGGCTGAATCAACCCAGGAAACCAAGCTATGAAAAATCAGGGCTACTACAGCCAGTTCGGTGGAGCGTATATACCCGAAATACTGGTCTCTACTTTCGATGAGCTGGAAACGGCTTATCTTGAAGCACGTGATGACCCCGCGTTCTGGCAGGAGTATCTCGAGCTGATGTCGACCTATTCCTGTCGCGCCACACCGATTACCCGGCTCGATAACCTGAGTGAGCAACTCGGTGGTGCCAGCATTTATGTCAAGCGTGAAGATCTAAACCACACCGGTGCGCACAAGGCGAACAACGTGATGGGGCAGGGGCTGTTAACCAAACGCATGGGTAAAACCCGTGTAATTGCAGAAACCGGCGCCGGTCAGCACGGTGTGGCCACTGCCACCATGGCCGCCAAGTTCGGTTTTGACTGCACGATATACATGGGCGCTCACGATGTTGCACGCCAGCGCCCGAATGTATTCTGGATGGAACAGATGGGCGCTACCGTGGTGGCGGTTGAAGAGGGCAGCCAAACGCTTAAAGATGCTATTAATGAAGCGTTTCGCGACTGGGTAACCAATATGGATGACACCCACTATGCACTGGGCACTGCCTGTGGTCCGCATCCGTTCCCCGAAATGGTCAGCTGGTTCCAGTCGATAATCGGCACCGAAGCAAGACAGCAAATGCTCGATCGCACCGGTGCACTGCCGCAACGTGTGTATGCCTGTGTTGGTGGTGGCTCTAATGAAATGGGTATGTTCTCCGGTTTTATGGATGATGAAGAAGTTGAGC
>JAHDHK010000232.1:6762-9143 GCA_020631335.1 Chromatiales bacterium | reverse complement strand
ATGGCATTCTGTATTTTCTCGATACCAGCTTTCAGCAAATCAACAGTGCACAAATATCACTTTTTTAAACTATGAATATTTTTGATAATACATTTGAAACTCTGCTGGTGACGCGTCCGCAAGAGCATATTGCACTGATTACATTAAATCGTCCGCAGGTACGTAACGCCATCAATACTGCAATGATGCAGGAATTGAAAACGCTATTTGATGCGCTGTACGTTGATCAGCGCGATACACGTGCATTGATTGTGACCGGCACCGGAGAAAAGGCGTTCTGCGCTGGCGGCGATCTCAAGCAGCGCAATACGATGTCAGACGAAGAATGGCTGCAGCAACATGCGATTCTCGAGCAGGCCATAAGGGCGCTGTTGCATTGTCCGCTGCCAGTGGTTGCCGCAGTGAATGGAGACTGCATGGGTGGAGGGCTCGAGCTAGCGCTTGCGTGCGACTTTATATACAGCGCTGAACACGCTCGCTTTGCTATGCCGGAAGGGAAGCTTGGTATTATGCCCGGAGCTGCAGGTACTCAGAACTTACCCAGAGCTGTTGGTGAGCGTCGCGCCCGCGAGCTGATTTTAACCGGTCGAATGTTCTCAGCTAATGATGCATATCAGTGGCAACTGGTGAACGAGGTGCTGCCCGGAACGCAACTGCTCGATGTAGTGTTCAGTGTCGCACAGGAAATTGCCGCGCTTGGGCCTTTATCGGTGAAGCAGATAAAAAAGAGCATCAGTGTGGCCGGGCAAACTGACCTCGATACCGGTTATGGATTTGAAATTACCGCGTACAACCGTTTGGTGCCCAGTTCAGATCGCTACGAGGGTGTGGCTGCTTTTAACGAAAAAAGAAAACCGGAATTCAAAGGGCGCTGACACATCAACCGTGAGCTGAGGTGTATACAGTCATCACGAGAATCTAAAACATAAGGTCGCGCTTGCCGGGACAACCGAACGATATTCCAGTTCAGCTTAATCCAGTTCAGTTGCAAAGACGGTTGCCGCGGCAACTTTTATCGAGGCAGGGTGAATGCCTGTCTGGCGATTGTGCCGGCGATAAAAATCACACCACAGAGTGTTGGGGCGCGCCCGGCTCGAATTTAATAGACGTAATTGATCCTTACATTCATGACATTCGCCACGAAGTCGATGTTTCAGCTATCCCGCACTGATCGTGCTTTGGGTTAGCGCTATAAGCTCTTGAAGGGGAGGTCTGAGAGGGTACATGGTGGAGCGCGGGCAACCCCTGCGCTCCATTAAACTGCGGTTAGTCGTCTTTTTCGACGGTTGCTGCCATTTCAATTCCTTCCAGCAGGTCGTCGTTCTGCTCTGGAAGAGTGAGTTCGCTGTCATCCAGCTTCTCTCAATGTGCCTCGGCAGCGGTTCTAAGTTCCCGATAGTGCTCTACCAGATCAGCGCTCTGCTTAAGCAGTGACTTGCGCTCTTCCAGTTGCTCGGTGAGTTCTTTTTTCTCCTTTTTCAGCTGTCTGACAGATGTTTCGGCGGCTTTACGAGCCGTGTTTTCATCCATTTTTTGCTTTTTAAGGTTTTTCAGCTTTTTGACAACATTTTCCGGCGTGTCCGCAAGCGCCGTATTGATTGCCTTGAGTTCCTTTTCTTTGCGCTCGAGATCTGCTTTGGCTTTCTTGATCGCGTCTGCATTCTGATCCCGTCCGACAGCCAGCGCGTTTTCGGCGGCTTCACGTTTGGCTACCGTCTCGTCGATCGCTTCTTCGGCGGTTTTGCGCGCTTTTTCGCTCTTTTTCAGGTCATTACGCAAATCGTTGATAGATTCGTCTGCGCGGCGACGTGCATCCCGAATGGAATCGTCAGCGTGACGAGCCCGGTCGATCAGCTTGTTCAGCGATGACTTGATATCCGCGGCAGTCGCAGTGGAATCGAGGTCGAGTGCTTTAATTACTTCGTTAGCTAGTAGTTGCTTACTTAATGCGAGGTCTTTCCAGACCTGTAATTGTATATCTTCTTGGGTTTCACTCACTCAAAGGTCTCTCTGGTGTTGCTCTTTCTGGCTCTGTTGGATAAGACGGTCGCGGAGTCTGGCAGCATAGCGTCACACACAACGGGTGTGCCGTCCTCGTGCAGATCATGCTGACGGGGGCGATCACTTGTTGTAGCAGCAGGTTTTTGTGGCAATTGCTGATATGACTGGATTTGTATGTTCGGATACGCGGAAAATTTAGAGTGAACAGAGGGCCACAGCGCATATCCGGCGACGTAACAGCCGCATTATATGGATATACGCGCTTACTACAAGTCCGAACTGCATTTTATTCGGATTCTGCCTGCAAAATGTCTACCCATACTGCTCAGTTCGGCAGCTCGTGGAAAAACTACATCGCAAAGGACCTCGATCCCATATAC
>JAHDHK010000232.1:0-6752 GCA_020631335.1 Chromatiales bacterium | reverse complement strand
TCCCGCGGCAGTTTCGCTCTTTTACGGCAGTTTTTCAGTAAGCTGCAGCGGGTGTCGGTGTCTCAAGGTGCGATTTGACAGGGATCGGTTGCCGCAGGAAATTAAAAACAATTCATTGGGCCGCTGACGAAAGTCTGCCACTACTTATTTTTTGTGAGTCTTTTGAATATTTCCAGTGTTTCTTCTGACACGTGATGTTCTATCCCTTCAGCATCCATTTTTGCCACTTCAGAGCTGACACCGATAGCCAACAGGAATTGAAAAACGACGTCGTGCCTGGCGCGGCTGGTTTCAGCCAGTTTTTTTCCTTTGTCCGTGAGAAAAATTGAGCGATAAGGCTCTGTGGTGATGTATCCGTCTCTTTGCAGCCGCGCAAGGGTTTTACTCACTGTGGGTTGTGCCACACCCATCCGGTTTGCCAGATCGACCAGTCGTGCCTCGCCGCATGCGTCAATAAGATCGTCAATCAGCTCGACGTAGTCTTCGGTCGCTTCGTACTTATGTGCTTCACGGACGCTGTGAAACCGCGCCGCGTGCGTTTGCGCATCAGGTAATTCCCTGGGTTCCGGTTTTTTTGCAGATTTTCTGGAAATGGCGGTGTCCCTCGTTTCGAGCAGGCATCTTACCGTAGTCTTGAAATATTATCCAAGGAGTATAAACTAAGCTCTGGCTAAATTAAGTGGGCGGTCATTATCAACAACATTGTGTCTGCAACGATTACAGCAGTCGTCATCGCAGTTTCAGCGATGAGTTCCGGCGGAGTCGCGTCGGCTGCGGAAAAACTCAAGGTAGCCACTACCTTTACTGTCATTGCCGATATCGTCAGCAACGTCGCCGGCGACGCTGCGGAGGTCGTCTCGATCACCAGGCCCGGGGCGGAAATTCATAACTATCAGCCAACTCCTAGAGATCTGTTGCGTGTACGCGATGCGGATATCGTCTTCTCGAACGGGCTTGGATTGGAGTTATGGTTTGAAAAATTTATTCGCAGGCTCAAAAACGCTACCCGGGTAGTTGTATCTGAAGGCGTTGAAGAACTGCCGATTACCACCGGGCCTTATCGCGATAAACCGAATCCTCACGCGTGGATGTCGCCCACGGATGTCGTCATTTATGTTGAAAACATCCGACGTGCTCTGGTCACACATGACCCTGTCAATGCTGATGTATACAATGCCAACGCGAAAGCCTATACCGATACTATCAATGCGATGGTCGAGCCGCTAAAACAACAGATACTCGCCGTACCACAGGAAAGGCGCTGGCTTGCCAGCAGTGAGGGGGCTTTCAGCTATCTGGCGCGTGATTTCGGACTGCGCGAAATTTACCTATGGCCGATCAATGCCGACTCGCAAGGGACACCTCAGCAGGTCAGAAGACTCATTGATACTGTGCGTGAACACGATATTCCAGCAGTGTTCAGCGAAAGTACTGTGTCTGATAAGGCGGCCCGGCAGGTTGTCCGTGAAACCGGTGCAAGATACGGCGGTGTGCTTTACGTTGATTCTCTGAGTGCCAGCGACGGGCCGGTTCCTACCTACCTCGACCTGTTGAGACTAACGACAGAAACCGTTGTAAAAGGGCTTACCGGTGAGTGACACCACCGCAGGAATTTCGGCAACTGATATTACCGTTACCTACCGCAACGGCCATACCGCGCTGCGTAACGCGACCTTTGATATTCCCAGCTCCACCATTTGTGCACTGGTTGGTATCAACGGTTCCGGTAAGTCAACGTTGTTTAAGGCCATTATGGGATTTGTACCGCTGGCCTCCGGTGAGGTTCGAATACTCGGCAAACCTGCCGGTCGCGCGCTGCAGCGTAATACCGTTGCCTATGTCCCACAAAACGAGGATGTTGACTGGGATTTTCCGGTGTTGGTGGAAGATGTAGTGATGATGGGGCGCTATGGCCATATGGGGCTGTTACGGCGACCGGCAAAGGCTGATAAGCAACATGTTGCCGCGGCGCTTGAGCGAGTTGGGATGAGTGACTATCGTCACCGTCAAATAGGAGAATTGTCCGGGGGGCAAAAAAAACGTGTATTTCTTGCGCGCGCGCTGGCTCAGGAGGGAAAAATCATACTTCTTGATGAGCCGTTTACCGGCGTCGATGTAAAAACCGAAGAATCGATAATTGACCTGATGCGCAGCTTGCGTGATGAGGGCAGGGTGATGCTGGTATCCACTCATAACCTCGGCAGTGTGCCGCAGTTTTGTGATCATGTGGTGTTAATCAACAGGACGGTGCTGGCGAGCGGGCCCGTGAAGCAAGTTTTCACTCTGGGCAATCTGGAACAGGCCTTCGGTGGTGTTCTGCGGTTTCATATACTCGGTGGACATGATTTGCACGATGATGATGACTCGCGGGAGGTCACCGTGGTGACCGACGATGAGCGGCCTTTTGTCATGTATGGCGAAAACGAAAAGCATGATCATCGTAATAAAAAGTCATGACGCGGTCAGTGTGAGCAACCGGTGATCAGTTATCTTTTGGAGCCGTTCCAGTACAGCTACATGATAGATGCGATGTGGGTTAGCGCGCTGGTCGGTGCGGTGTGTGCGTTTTTGTCCGCCTATCTTATGCTGAAAGGCTGGTCGCTTATCGGTGATGCGCTTTCGCACTCGGTGGTACCGGGTGTGGCTGGTGCGTACATGTTGGGACTGCCGTACGCAGTCGGCGCTTTTCTTTCCGGCGGCTTTGCTGCAATGGCGATGCTGTTTATCAGCAATCGATCGCGTTTGAAGGTTGATGCTGTGATCGGGCTGATCTTCAGTGGTTTCTTCGGTCTTGGTCTGTTTATGATTTCTATCAGGCCTGCTTCTGTGCAAATTGATACGATTATCTTCGGCAACATCCTGCACATAGCACCCGCAGACAAATGGCAGCTGGTCATAATTGCGGTGGTGTCGCTGCTGATTCTGACGGTGAAATGGAAAGATTTGATGGTGGTGTTTTTCGATGAAAACCATGCGCGCTCGGTTGGCATCAGACCGCAGTTATTGAAAGTGGTTTTCTTTACTCTTCTGAGTGCATGTACGGTAGCGGCGCTGCAGTCTGTCGGTGCGTTTCTGGTGATCGCGATGGTGGTCACTCCGGGTGCGACTGCCTACCTGCTGACAGATCGATTTTCGCATTTGATTATGATCAGTGTCACGATAGGCGCGCTGACAAGCCTGCTGGGCAGTTACGCGAGCTTCTTCCTTGATGGTGTCACCGGGGGCGTTATCGTTGTGCTGCAAACCGCCGTCTTACTGCTCGCCTTTCTATTTGCACCGGTACACGGTCTGATTGCCGGTCGCCGTCGGATGATGCGTGGGGTCGGGCACTGATGTCATTGATTCTTGAGCCGCTGACGCTTGAGTTTATGCAACAGGCGCTGGCGATGGCTGTGGTTATTACCATTGCTGCGTCAGTGTTATCCTGCCTGCTTGTGTTGCGGGGCTGGGCCTTAATGGGTGATGCCATCTCCCATGCGGTGTTGCCCGGTATTGTTATCGCCTATGCCATTGGTATTCCCGTGGTGATAGGCGCGTTTCTGGCAGGGCTGCTATGTTCACTCGCGACTGGTTACCTGAGTGAAAACTCACGTTTGAAAGAAGATACGGTCATGGGGGTGGTGTTCTCCGGCATGTTCGGTCTGGGCATACTACTTTTTTCCATGTTGCATATCGATGCGCATCTGCATGAAATACTGTTTGGCGATATACTCGGTCTGATCTGGAGTGATGTAGCCAAAACCGGTGTAATCGCACTGATTGCCTGTTCTATCATTCTGGTTAAGCGCAAAGATTTGCTTGTCATGGCTTTCGATCCACAACACGCGCGAACGATCGGTATGCCGGTGGGCGTGTTGCACTATGGTTTGCTAGTGGTGCTGTCAATCGTCATAGTGGCAGGACTGAAAGCGGTGGGTATCATTCTGATTATCGCTTTGCTTATTGCACCGGGAGCAATCGCTCATCTGTTGACAGACAGGTTTGATCGTATGCTTATGGTCGCCGTAGCGGTGGGAGTTGCGTGTGCGGCTGCAGGGGTAATCGCCAGTTTCCATTTCGACAGTGTGCCTGCTCCTACCATTGTACTGGCACTTATGATCGTATTTGTTCTAACCTTTTTGTTTGCACCGACACATGGCTTGGTTACTCGAACGATCACAAGTAAAAGAACAATAGCAGTAGCCGGTGCCGATTCAGCCAGGCCTGATTCGTGATCCCGACTAAGCCGGGTTCCGTCGTCGGCTGTGGCCGGTTCCTACGTCGAATATAACTGCTGCTAATTGGCAACACTGGATCAAACATAACTATCTCTGCAAAAGTGCAGGTCTAAGGTGGACATCATGGGTAACTCACTACAGGATCAATTGCTCAAAGCCGGGCTAGCCAACAAGAAGCAGGCGGTCCGGGCAAAGAAGGCAAAAAACAGTAAAGAAAAACTCAAACGAACCGGCAAAGACGTCGAGGATGAGGCGGCTGAACTGGCGCGACAGGCACAGGAGGCCAAACTTGAAAGAGATCGGCTGCTGAACCTTGAAAAAAACCGCAAAGCTGAAGAGGCGGCTTTGCAGGCGCAGATAAAGCAACTGATTCTGCTTAACCGGCTGGATCAGCGCGGTGATGTTGAGTACCGTTTTCCTGACGGCAATCTGATAAAGACGCTGATGTTAACGGAGCCTCAGCGCAACGCGGTAATCAGCGGTGCCCTGGCCGTTGTCAAGTACGGTGAACAGTACGATGTGATCCCGCGAAAAGCGGCGGAGAAAATTGCCGAGCGCGATAACTCACGTGTTCTGGTCTGTAATGACAACGCAGATGATTCGGCTGATGAAGACGAATATGCCGAATTCAAAGTTCCTGATGACCTGATGTGGTAGCGTTCGAATACAGCCATGCTAAATAAAAATCTTGTTCCAAATATTGTTGCCGCTGCGCTGATAATGCTTGGCATCATGTTGCCAGAGCCTGTTGGTCAATATGTGTTTTATACCGGGCTGTTTGCACTCTCGGGGGCACTGACAAACTGGCTCGCCATCCATATGCTGTTCGAAAGAGTACCCGGGCTATACGGTTCGGGCATCATTCCTTTGCATTTCGAGGAATTTAAAACCGGTATACAAAAGCTGGTGACCACTGAGTTGTTCAACCGGGAAAGCGTTGAACGCTTTTTTCAGAATAATCAGGAGTCAAGCGCTATCGATCTAGAACCGGTAGTTAGAAACCTGGATATGGACGATGCATTTGATCAACTGGTTTCTGTGGTTATGGAGTCTTCTCTAGGCGGAATGCTTGGTATGTTCGGTGGTGAAACGGCGCTCGATACGATGCGTGGGCCATTCAAAACAAAGATGCACGACTTTCTAATAAAAACGGTGCAATCACCATCGTTTCAGAAAAACCTCAGTAAGCAGCTGCAAAGCGTTACCAGGAGCGACGACTTTATAGAGCGTATTGGCGCCATTGTTAAAAGCCGGCTCGACGAACTGACACCCGAAATGGTTAAAGAAATTATACAGCGGATGATCCGCCAGCATCTTGGATGGCTGGTGGTGTGGGGCGCGGTATTCGGTGGTCTTATTGGTTTGATATCGTCTTTCTTTCTGATGGGCTGACAGTGTGCTTTGTCCGGGCAGAGAGATAGGTTATAACCAGTTCGACAACCTGAAGCCAATACCGAACCTGGTCACCTTTTTGTTGTAGGCAATAAGACTCTCACCATAGCCGGTGAAAAGCTGTGCAGTCAGCTTGAGTTTGTCCGATATAGGAAAATCGTAGTCAATCTGAATTGCCCCGCGTTGTGTTGCACTCAGATTGTGTCTGACCATTGCAGAAAAGCTGTGTCCGTTGAGTTTGTGGAATGCAGTCAGCTCAAAGTTGCCCATGTAGTCTTCGATATCAGGATTGTCGTCACCTTCAGCCTGCAGTACATCGCTCTTTTCTTTTTCTGGTATGCGATACCAGGTTTTCAGGGAAAAGTATGAATTATTGCGCTCGAATAGAAAGTCGGCATATAGACGGTTCCAGCTACGTGAAAAAGGCGGGGTCTGCCCGTTTGACTGGTGCGACACACCCAGAATAACGCCCCTTTGATTGAAGCCGGCAATTTTTTTGCGATAGGGTAAAACGAAAAATAATTCAGGCTCATGATTGGTTTCCGTAAACGGGCTGGATAACTTGCTGTTAAATGCCTGCCAATACGACTGATTGGTATAACCGAAAGCAGCAATGGTATTTGTGCCCATTACATTTCGCCACACCGGTACCAGCAAACTGAACTGGAACTTGATCTCCGCATGTTGCCCGTCATCGATTAATGGATCCGACGTGAAGGTCAGCGGCAATGCATAGTTTGATCGATGTGCGGCGATCGCGAAGGGGTTGTCATCGGTTGACTGCGTTAACAATAAACGCCGGTCTATGGCTGAAACCGGCTTGTCGGTGGACGGGTGCGCCGGGTAAGTGACCAGGAGCAGCACAATAGAAAAAAACAATTTCATCAGGGCAGGCATCAGTATGTGAAGTGGTTGCAGCAGCAAATAGTAGTGCCTGAGTTTGATGGATTCAGGTGGCTTGCCATGTTTACATTTCAGTAATCCCGCGTCCCTGGGATTAACCGGCCGCACATCCCGGAAGTCTATGAATTGTCAAGGTATTGACTTCAACCTAGCACTGTAATTGCACCCTGTCTGGCAATGAAGTTTACCGGTTGCCTGCCGCTATGCGGTGCACCTGTCGCAAGTAGTGCGAGATAGAGC
>JAHDHK010000231.1 GCA_020631335.1 Chromatiales bacterium | reverse complement strand
GAAGAACATTTCGATCCCGCTTTCCTCAACTCTATTGCAGACAATAAGCAGTAGGTGCCACAGCACCACCAACAACAAACACCCACAAACAAAAAACGCCATCCGCAGGCACAACACCAGTGTGTGAATAGTTTTTTGAATACCCGTGCAGTCGGGTCAAAGCCCCATGGATGGCACATGAGCGTCAGCAGCCCAGGGATGGGCGTCTGACGCGGCCCGACGGAACGGGTATTCAAAAAATGCTGCAGGCACCCGAAGGGCTATTCACCAGCGGCTTACCGCAAAAGGCGTTTTCGTCAGTTTTGCGCCCTTCAAAAGTGACTCGTAGTGCCATGGAATGGCAAACAAAAAGCGGCATGGAGGCCAGGCCCCACATGCTGAGCGCAGCGAATGAAACAACAGCCGCGCGCAGCGCCCCCAACTACTCCACCCATAACCCGCCCTCCAACGTTAGCTCTTTGCGTACCTGCTCACGGTTATCAACATCATGCACTGTAAAAGCAACCCGCACAGGATCCTCCCACGTAAACTCAAGCTTACTGAAATTGCGGCCAAAGTAACTGTTGGTTTCACCGTAAAGCATTTTAAAGATCGCCGACACCCAGGGCCTGTTCATATAGTGGGTTAACCCGCTGCTCATAAATTCATGAAACCGCCCACCATACTCATCGCTACTCAAGTGCGAAGAGAAGTGCCGATCACCGACCAGAAAAAGTACCCCTTCCACGCGATGCTTCTTAATCAGACTGAACAGTCGCTTGCGCGGCCATTTAAAATCACGCCACTCTTCTGCAAACGGCATTTGAGGCGACAGCACAGAAACACCTGAAGCAATGATATTAACAGTGGCCGTCGATGAGGCGAGTTCCTGTTCCAGCCACTGCCACTGTGCATCACCGAGCAAATCAGCACGGCCCGAACCCGGAGTTTCCCGATGATAACGCGTGTCCAGCAAAATCATTTTTACCTGTGATGAACCTGCGCCATAGGTATAGGAGGTATAAATACCCTGCTGCTGTCGGCGAAGGCTGTCTTGTGGTTCCTGCATAAAGTCGAGGAACAACTGCTGACTGGACGCCTTGATCGGGTAGTTTTTACCAGCGTTGTTATCACCGAAGTCGTGATCGTCCCAGATGCCAACAACCTCTACCTTGTTGCGCAATCGGATATAGTCTTCATTGGCCAGTTGCTGTCGATACTTACGTTCCATCACCCGAATGTCATGCGTGTCAGCATAAATCACATCCCCCACCCACAAAAACACATCCGGATTATGGTCTTCTATGACCGTCCACAGGGGTTGTTGCAGATGAGAATGATTACAACTGCCGAACGCAAGGCTAGTCAGTGTTTCCGCAAACAGATTGCCAGGCAGGAACAAGCAGTAATAAAATACAAGCGCAGGGAAGATTCGAAGAGGCATCTGGCAATATTCCCGGTCCACGCACGCAAGCGAAAATTGGAATTGTGAAAGCTATCTGACGTGCCGGACACCAATAACAATTTCGTGCCATTGCGAAATCCCTGCGCGGCCTGACACAGGCATGAAACCATCGCGTAACCATCACTCCGGAAACACAATGACCACAACCACCATCGGTAAAACCGCTCCGGCCTTCACCCTGCCGGCCACTGGTGATCAAAAAATCCGGCTGAGCGCTTTGAAAGGTCAAAATGTTGTGGTTTATTTCTACCCGCGAGACGCCACACCCGGGTGTACAACTGAAAGCCAGAACTTCAGAGACGCTGCAAAAAAGTTCGAAAAGGCCAATACGATTATTCTGGGCGTCTCGCAGGACTCCCTCAAAAGCCATGAAAAGTTCAAAGACAAGCAGTCGCTCAATTTTGAATTATTGAGCGATGAGTCAGGTGACATCTGCCGCAAGTATGGTGTACTGAAAATGAAAAAAATGTACGGCCGGGAGTTTGAAGGAATTGAACGCTCTACCTTTTTAATCGACAGCAACGGCAAGCTGCAGGCAGAGTGGCGCAAGGTGAAAGTCCCCGGGCATGTAGATGAAGTACTGGCGGCGGCCGAAGCGCTGTAGCAACCGCGAGACCGGAGGTGCGGACTGGATGGATAGCGAGGTTGCTACCAGCCTCCGGGCAATCTGCCTTCCAGAAAATAAGCTTTCATTTCAGCTGCAGAGTAGAAGATAACATCAGGGGTCGTCAGGCCGAGATCCCAGGCGTCACTGACACCCCAGGTAACCGCGGCAGTAAAACAGCCGTACGCACGTGCGCTCCTGATATCGAGAACATTATCCGAAACCACACAGGTGCGCTCGTGGTCACCACCGCCTAAATGACCCAGCCAGTGATCAACACGGCTTCCCATGGTATTGCTGATTTGCTCGAAATACTGCCGCAGATTCTTTTCCTGTAGCAACTGTTCCGGCGCGGGAATGTACGAACTCACACCGACCAAAGCCGCGCTCGCGCGCTTGCACAAATGCAGCGTTTCGTGAAGGTCCTCCGGTACAGTCGCTCTTACAAATCCTCTGTCCATGCAGACTTTCTGGTACATGCTGACAATGTCGCGAGCGCTCGCCACATCACAGTGCAGTGACTGCTGAATGAGATTTTCGAGAGGGCGCCCCCACAGCGAGTCATACTGTGCACAATCAATCTCCGACTGACAAAACTGATTAATTGCCGTATTCAGACAGTCGATCACATCCTGACGGGCAGACAAGACAACCCCGTCAAGATTGATATAAATGCGCTGATAATCCTCGCTGATCCGTGACACCTCAACTCCCTGAATCCCTTACCACTGCCTTAGTATAAATGATGATTCGTCGCTTGCAGATACCCCATTAGAACTAGTGGGTAATTCAATAGTCAAACCATCACTCGAAGTTACTAAAGAATCAAAATGCAAAGCATGAGTAATAGGTTCCTGGCGATTTTGCTGTCGCTATTGGTCAATTGCACAACCGTCAGTGCCGATGTGCCGGATTTCGATCACGATGCCAGGCTGGCTGTCGCAAACTTGACACCTGTGCAGGGTGCGAAAGCCGTCACGATCGAATCGATCAGCAACAAACCCGTACTGGTCACTTTTTTTGCGAGCTGGTGCCCGCCGTGTCTGGAGGAATTCAGCCATCTGAATAAGCTTGCGCAAAAATATCAGGCAACCGACCTGCGCATTGTAGCGATAAATGTTTACGAGACCTGGGATGACAACGACGAAGCGCGCATGCAGAAGTTTCTAGAGACCACACAACCGGCTTTTGCTGCAGTAACGGGCTCAGAAAAAATCCGCGAAATGTTCGGCGGCATCGACAGAATTCCAACAGTGTATGGCTTCGACAGACTGGGCAATCCAGGCTACCGTTTCATTCACAAACGCGGCGCACAAAAAACCAACGCCACTTTCGATGAACTGGATCAGGCTGCCAGAAAATTGCTCGGACTGAACTGACCACCGTTGTGCTCTGCGCTGCAAAAAAGTGAGAACAAAGGCAGCTATTCTTTATTTGCCATAATTGATCATTATTGAAGCCGAAGAACGGTATGGTTGGCGCTTAATCTGTTCCCGTAAAACCAACGTGAACAGAACAAACCATGAATGTAACACTGCTACTGCTGGCGGGTTTCGGACTTTCCATAGGCGCCAACTACGTTGTGTTTATGTTGCTGATGCGCTTCCTGGGTAGCCAGCTGCAGAGAGATTAAGCCTGAAATTTGTTGGACCCGGTAGCAAGCCATTGCCATGTCCTGCACCCTAATATTCCGACAGCGGTTACTTCCTCACCGTCGTGCGCAGAGCATCGTTTGTCAGTTCGGCTCGCAGATGCATTTCAACGCAAACGATCCAATGACTCCCTAGGCATCCGCCCCGAACTCATCCAGTACTGCCGCGGTGTGTTCACCGATGGCCGGCGTTTTGGTTTGCCGGGTTTCACGATTGCTTTCACGTTTAATCGGTGGTGAGGGCAATATCATTTGATGCCCGGTGCTATTTGAAAACTGCGTCCCGCTGAAGGCAGGGTGAGACGAAAGATCGGCAGCACTGTTAATCGCGCCATAGGCGATATCTGCAGCGGCAAGTCGCTGCTGAAATTCGGCTGATGTCAGCAATCGGGTAATGGTGTTGATGTCTAATTCTAGCGCTTCCCTGTTTTTCACCCTTGAATTGTTAGACACATACCGGGGGTCGGACAGCAGCGATTCTGCATGCAGCACCTCTTTGCACAGCCGTTGCCACTCACGTTCATTTTGTATTGACAGAAGCACCAGCTTCCCTGCGACACATTCAAAAGCCCCATACGGTGCTATTGATGGATGTTTCAAACCAACAGCTTGCGGTGCTCCGCTACCGTACTCTGCATGAATGAACGGTACAGTCATCCAGTCGGCCGACACATCAAATAAAGACACTGACATCACCTCGCCAACACCACTGCGCTCCCGCTTGAGCAATGCTTCCAGCACACCTGAATAGGCGGTGAGCCCGGTGGCAATATCACACAGTGACACCCCGATACGCCCCGGTGCACCCGGGCTTCCGGATACTGAAATCAGACCGCTCTCAGCCTGCACCAGCAGATCATAACCGGGCCTGTGATTATCACTGCCATAACCGGATATATTGCACACAATCAATCGCGGGTTGAGGCTTTGCAGCGCCTGCGCACCAAAACCGGCTCTGTCCAGAGCACCCGGCGACAGATTCTGCACAAGCACATCGGCCTTGCCGAGCAAACGGCGCAACACAGATGCACCCGGATCAGATTTAAAATTAAGGCAGGCCGATTCTTTACCCTGATTCAGCCAGGTAAAATAAGAGCTCTCTCCCCTGGCGGCGGTGTCGTATCCACGCGCAAAGTCGCCCTCGGGCCGCTCTATTTTTATTACCCTCGCCCCGGCAGCTGCAAGACGCGACGAACACAGTGGCGCTGCCACAGCCTGCTCTATGGCCACAACCAGCATTCCATCAAGGGGCAGCATCTGATGATCTCTTATATTTTGAAAATTAGCGGGTATCACTCCACTTATTCTGCCACCGAGTACAGTGTATAGAAACGACGACGGCGTATTTAACTGCGTGCCCTCTGCAAGCCTCCGTTGCCAGGTGGATTATCAACACAATTGCAAATGGATCCGATGGTGGCAGCAGCCCACCGGTCGGGAACCCGACCGGCCATCACCACTGAAAGCCCAATGTGAAGCGCTAGGCGGCTCTCGTCGTCACTGCAATTCGACGACGCTGCAACCAGTACACTAATCCCAGTAACAACAGTGCGGGCAGGTAGAATATTTCTTTCGGCATGCGATCAACCGGTTTTTTAATCTCTGCAATTTGCACCGGATCATCGGCGTAAAAATCAAAGAGATTACCGATTTTCTCGAAATACGGTGTACCCACCATAGGTTCATCAACCATGGCCACACCATTTTCCAGCCTCACATCAAGTCCTGCATCAGTCAAACGTTCAGCAGCATCTTTTGGAGAACCCAGAGGCACCAGCAGCGTGGTCTGATCTATTTCACCGGTATTGAAGTTCGGCCCGCTGACGACAAAAGTCGCTGTACCATTCGGGGTGATGTCTCCAACTACTTCATAAACCTTACTGCCTTCTTCGGATACATAAGGCGGCTGTACCTTGTCCAGCCAGTAGCCCGGCCTGAACAGCGTAAACGCGACCAGCAACAGCATGGCCGATTCCCAGATACGATTTTTGGTCAGCAGCCACCCTTGTGTGGCAGAAGCAAAAAGCATCATGGCAATAACCGCGACAATAAAAATAAAGATCGCTTTCATCCACCCGACATCAATCAACAACAGCTCGGTATTAAAGATAAACAGAAAAGGCAGCAACGCGGTTCGGATATCATAGGCAAAACCTTGTATACCGGTTTTTATAGGGTCAGCTTTACCAATCGCTGCAGCTGCAGTCGCCGCAAGGCCAACGGGTGGTGTGTCATCTGCAAGAATACCGAAATAGAACACGAACAAATGCACCGCAATTAACGGCACAATCAGTCCGCTCTTGGCACCCAGTGCAATAATGACCGGCGCCATTAAACTCGACACCACAATATAGTTAGCAGTTGTCGGCAGCCCCATCCCCAAAATCAGACTCATGACCGCGACCAGTATCAGCATCACCATCAGGTTACCACCCGCCAGGAACTCGACAAACTCACCAATAACCTGATGCGCACCGGTTAAAGAAATAGTGCCGACAATCAAACCCGCTGCACCGGTGGCAATCGCGATCCCGATCATATTGCGAGAACCCGAAATCATACCGTCAACCCACTCTGATATCCCGCGTGCAAAGCCCGGCACAATCTGACCGCCCTGCCCGCGAAAAATGGCTTTTATCGGGTGCTGAGTCAGCGTGACTATGATCATTGCTATGGTTGCCCAAAATGCTGACAATGCCGGTGATAACCGCTCAATGATGATGCACCAGATAAGAATGACAATCGGCAGTATGTAATACAGACCGGTAATCGCAGTCGCACCCGCCTTTGGCAGTTCAGTTATTGGTGTGTCAGGCTCATCAACCACCAGGTCCGGATGGCGGGATGCCAGAAACAATAAAATCAGGTAGCCCACAGTGCATAAAATAATGACCGCCAGAAATGCACTTTCCGGCATAACGTTCTTTATCCAGCCAAGGCCGTAGTACACCGCAATACCCAGCAGTGCTATCCCGATAAAGCCACTCAAAAAACCGATAAGCTTATTAGCGAACGTTTTCGTACTCGGGTGCCTGGGCAGCCCTTCCAGATTCATTTTGCATGCTTCAAGGTGCACGATATAAACCAGTGCAATATAAGATACCAGCGCAGGCACCAGCGCGTGTTTGATAATCTCGGTATAGCTGATACCGGTAAATTCTGAAATCAGGAATGCCGCAGCACCCATCACGGGTGGTGTGAGCTGACCATTGGTTGAAGACGCCACTTCAACCGCGCCGGCCTTTTCTGCAGAAAAACCCGTGCGTTTCATCAGCGGAATGGTAAAAGTGCCGGTGGTCACCGTATTGGCAATCGACGAACCGGAATACAAGCCGCTCATTGCCGAGGCCATAACCGCCGCTTTAGCCGGACCACCTTTTAGATGTCCAAGTAATGCAAAGGCAATTTTGATAAAGAAATTACCGGCACCTGCCTTTTCCAATATTGATCCAAACAAAACGAATAGAAATATTAAAGAGGCGGAAACCCCAAGCGCCACACCGAAAACACCTTCATTCTGCATCCAGTAGTGCCACATCGCCTTGCCGTAGGATGCCCCCTTCCATTGAATAGAATCCGGCAGCATTTGAGAATCACCAAAAAACACATAGGCAACAAACACACTTGCTACGATCAACAACGGCAAACCCAGTGTGCGATAAACTGCCACGGCAAGCACTAACAGACCGATAGTGGAAGCAATAAGGTCTCCGGTGGTGGGCAGTCCGGCTCTGACCGCAATTGCCTCTCGAAGAAATACAATATACAAACAACAACCGGCACCCAGCGCAGCCAGTAACCAGTCATACCAGGGTACGTGCTCGCGAGAGCTGGATTTGAACAAAGGATAGGCCAGCGCCGCAAGCACAAAGCCGAAGGCCAGATGAATCAATCTGGCGTTGGAGTTGGTGACCACCCAGCTCATGCTGGTCACCTCTGACAACCAGAACGGCACATTAGAGGCGATATAGAGCTGAAACACCGCCCATATAAACGCAATTGTCGCGATTAAATTCCCAATAAATCCTGCGGGATTTCTGCCACCGGTATCTATCTCGGCGACAAAGTCCTGCATGTTTTCCGGACCCGTGTTAGCCATTCATAGTTCTCCGTTTATCAACATGCCCTGTGTAAAATTGCCTTCATCAAATATCGTCTGACATTGCCTGCAGATATTTAATCAGCAGAAAAAAAAATGGCCCGGTGTTACCAGGCCATTTTTGTACTCAAGCGGGACTGAATTACATCCAGCCTCTTTCTTTGTAGTACTTTGCAGCACCATCGTGCAGCGGCGCAGACAGCGAGTCAGAGATCATTTCTGCTTCGGTCAGATTGGCAAAAGCAGGATGAAGCTTCTTGAAAGAATCAAAGTTCTCAAACACTGCCTTCACGACGACATAGACGACTTCTTCAGGCACGTCTGCGCTGGAGACGAAGGTAGCACCCACACCGAAAGTGGTGATGTCTTCTTCGTTGTTATACATACCGGCCGGAATAGTGGCAGAGCGATAGTAAGGGTTGTCTGCCACCAGCTTGTCAATGGCGTCACCGGTCGCGTTAACCAGGGTCGCATCACAGGTAGCCAGTGACTCCTGTGTCAGTGCCGAAGGATGACCAACAAGCCAAAAATAAGCGTCGATCTTACCGTCACACATAGCCTGACCGGTTTCCGCAGACTTCATTTCTGCAGCGAGTTTCAGATCACCACGCTCCCAGCCCATCGCCTCTTCAATGACTTCCCAGGTGCCACGCGTACCTGAACCCGGGTTACCGATGTTCAGACGCTTGCCTTTGATATCCGAGATGTTATTGATGCCGGCATCAGCGCGAGCAACAATGGTGACCGGCTCAGGATGAACCGAAAACACCGCTCGAAGGTTTTCGAAAGCGCCCTGATCTTCAAACTTTGACGTTCCGTTGTACGCGTGGAACTGCCAGTCCGACTGTGCTACACCGAATTCAAGCTCACCGGCCTTGATAGTGTTGATGTTGTAAATAGAACCACCGGTAGACTCTGCAGAGCAGCGAATGCCGTGCTCTTTACGGTTCTTGTTGACAAGTCTGCAAATTGCGCCACCTGTCGGGTAGTAGACACCGGTAACACCACCGGTACCAATCGAAATAAACTGCTGTTGCGCCTGAACGCTGCCAACACTGAGAGCGCCCGCAATAGCAGTTGCGAAATACAATGCGGTTTTCTTCATCAAAGAATTTCCTCAAATTTTTATGCGTGAGAAAGTTTGGATATGACTGGCAAAGGCACTTGGCGCCTCTGCAGACCAAAGTACTTTAACAAAATGGCAGAAACCCGTCTTGTTTTGGCAGTCGCACCAGGCAGGCCGTAATACATTACCCTGAATGCAGCCTACAAAACCAGGCAGGACAGGTATACACGAATGATTACCGAGAAGGCGGCAGCCGGAACGACAAAACGGGATCCCCTGCAGCCAATACC
>JAHDHK010000230.1 GCA_020631335.1 Chromatiales bacterium | reverse complement strand
CTCAGGCTCGGGTGATCGCACTGTTAAAGCGGTTAACCCGTGAGTCAGATATGGCGCTGGTATTGATTAGTCACGATCTGGCCGTGGTGGCGGATACCGCTGATCATATTGTGATACTGCGCCACGGAAGCGTGATGGATAGCGGAGCATCTGATCAGATTTTCCGCGAGTTGAAGCACCCCTATACACGCAAGCTGTATGCGGCCTCTGCCTATGCACCACCACGCTTGGCACTGGAAAAGAATCAGCCGGTCCTGATTGAATTAAACCGGGTTTGTCGGGACTATCTCATGCCGCGGCAGGGCTTGTTCGGCAGGCGGCAGAAATTCAGAGCGGTAGATAACGTGAGCTTTGTCATCAGACGTGGTGAGAACGTTGGTCTGGTCGGTGAAAGTGGTTGTGGAAAGTCGACACTGGCGCGGGCAATACTGGGACTGGAAAAGTGTCAGCAGGGATCGATAACCATTGATGGTGAACCAGTTGACGCGACAGGGACTATGCCGTCTTCACTGCGTCGTCAGGTGCAAGTGGTCTTTCAGGACCCGTATGCCTCGTTTAACCCGAGGCATAAAGTGAAGCGGCTGGTGGGTGAGCCTTTTCATTTGCTTGGTGATGAACTCAATGCATCTGCCCGGTCAAAACTGGTGGCGCAGGCACTTGAGAGCGTGGGGCTGGCACCAGCGGATGCGAACAAGTACATTCATGAATTTTCCGGCGGGCAGCGGCAGAGAATTGCGATTGCCAGAGCTCTGGTGATTAAGCCGAAACTGATCGTACTGGACGAACCCGTGTCTGCACTTGATGTATCGATTCGAGCTCAGATACTCGATCTGCTTGCCAGCCTGTCGGAAGCGTTGCAGATATCCTATTTGTTTATTTCGCATGATCTGTCAGTGGTGCGGTCAATCACTGATCGGGTGCTTGTCATGAGCAACGGCAGAATTGTCGAAGCAGGTGATACCGGGGTGGTTTTCAACAACCCGCAGCACGCTTACACGAAATCTCTGTTGGCTTCGGTTCCGGTTTTGCCACGTTATACCCGCAGTGACGTGTCGGCCGGTGATTAATCCACCGTCTCACACCAACCAAACTTACAGGCCGACTGATTGCCGGGGCAGACAATGAAAACACAGTTAGCAAATACCACTCGCCTGGTTGGCACCCGGATAATTGAGCTATGTGCTCAGTGGATTCCTTTACCACTAAAACTATTGCTTTTACTTAGTGTGTTTGTCAGTACGCCGTCGTCTGCAAATGATCTTCGTACCATTGTGCGGATCGGGACGGGCGGGAGTGGCGGATCCTACCTGCCAATCGGCTCACTGATCGCAAGCAGCTATAGCGAGCTTGATACAGTGCTGGCTGTAGCGCAGAGATCTAACGGCTCAGTATCCAATGTACATGACCTTGGCGATGGTTTACTTGAGGCGGCGCTGGCTCAGGCTGACATCGTGCACTGGGCGTATCATGGCACTGAGTCGTTTGCGACTGATGAACCGATTGATAATCTTCGAACGCTGGCTTCGCTTTACCTTGAGAGCGTTCACTTTGTTGTCAGAACTGACAGTGGTATCCGCAATCTCAAGGATCTGGCGGGTAAGCGTGTGTCGACCGATGAAATCGGTTCCGGTACACAGATCAACGTGCAGCACGTACTGCGCTCACAAGGGCTTGACAGGCTTAGTATCAAATGGGTTTATCTGAAGCCGATTGATGCCATTGACCGACTGCGCCGCGGGGCGCTTGATGCGTTCTTTGTGGTTGCCGGGTATCCTGTTACCGGTATCGGTGATCTGGTCGAGGACGGTGTAGCAAGCGTGCTGCCGCTGGGTATTTCCCGGGACAGTGAGTTACTCAAAAATTTCCCGTTCTTTACGATCGACGACATCCCCGCCAGCACCTACGGCACCCGTGAGTCGGTAACAACACTGGCCGTACCGGCGCAGCTGGTTGTCGATGCGGCACTGGATGATGCTACGGTATATCAGTTGACTGACAAGTTATGGCAACCCGAAACGCTGATGTTATTAAAGGATAACCATCCTAAAGGCAGTGAGGTGAATTTGTCGTCTGCTTTGATCGGCCTCAGTGCTCCTTTGCACAGCGGAGCCGAGCGATACTATCGCGAACATGCCCACCCCGATGTCTTGCGCTGAGTCAGGCAGATGATCAATAACACAGCAGAAGAAAATCGCGGATCCGGCAATCGGTTGTCGATCGCTATTTTAATTATGGTGCTGGTGATGGGGGTGGCACTTGCGTTGTTTGTTAATCGGGCAACCACTCAGATGCGTGATGCACTGGCCCAGGAAATATTGCAGCAACAACACGATGTTGCCAATCTTCTGCACGAGTATGCCAATGTGATGCTGGCAGTGGAGCAGAACCGTATCCCCGGTAGCAAATCTACCGAAGCACTTCAGGAGGCGCTTGATCGCGCCAGTAAACAACTTGAGCTGATGCGCTTTCAATACTCGTTTGAGCGGCTTGACGGTGCTGCCACGGCGCATGCCTATGTCAAGCCGGTACTTGAAGATGTTTACCAGTGGATGAAAGAAGGGGTGCCGGGTCAAGTGGTTGCACCGGAATTGTTGCTGGAAATATCATCGCAGCGGCTTACCGAGCGATACGGTGAACTGCGCAAAATTGCCACTGAAACTGATGAAGTAGCCGCTATGCTGATTGCCGATCAGTCCGCGTATTTGAGCCGGTTCAGAAGTTCACTGATTTCGTTGCTTGGTTTTTATGCGCTGCTGGTGCTGGGGTTTGCTGCGTTGCTTATTAAGCAGCGCAATCTTCAAACGCAACTGAGAGTCGATCAGCAGCGCTATGCAGAACGTATTGCAGACTTTGCTGATATTGGCGCTGACTGGTTCTGGGAGTCGTCCGATGATCTTAGTTTAAAACTACTCACCAATCGGGAGTTGTCTGTTACTGGCAGTAACGATTCTGTGAGTACCGCAGCTGTGACTGGCGCTGCATCCGGTCTCCGTGTTGATAACGGCAGAGTCTCCAATGCCCACTGGCCGTTACAGAGTCTGAGGCAAAAAAACGAGTTCACGGATTATGAGTCGAGCTGGATAACACCCGCCGGCGACAATCGTGTGATTGCGATGAGCGGTAAGCCATTGTTTGATGATAACGGAAAGTTCTCCGGCTTTCGCGGGATCGGCAGAGACATCACCGATAGAAAAAAAATCGAAAAAGAACTCGAGCAGGTCTATCAGGAACTGGTCGCGACACAGCGTGAAGGACGCAGGCAGGCGGAGGAGGCTTTGCGCGAATCAGAGCAATTTCTCAGCACCTCTCTCGATGCAATGTCGCCGGCGATTGTGATCCTCGATCAGCATGCCACGATCAAAGCGGCTAACAGTGTGTGGCGTGAGCTGACTGCCGGGGCGGTGATGGAGGGTGGTGTCGGATTGCACTATGTGATGGCTCTGAAAGCTCGACCGCAAAATGAACAAAAAGCACTGTCAGGTATCGAACAGAATATTGAAAACGTATTACATGGAAGAGAAAAGCAGTTTCAATATGAGTTTCCCTGCGAAAGTGAAGATGACACCCGATGGATGGAAATCAATCTGACTACTTTCCAGTCTAATCAGCAACGTTATGCAGTGGTCGTGTATGAAAACATTACACGCAGACGAAAACTCGAAGAACGGGACCGCAAGCTCAGAGCGGATCTGGCACACGTTGCCAGGCTGAACACGGCCGGTGAAATGGCAAGTGTGCTGGCGCACGAGATCAACCAGCCGCTCACCGCAATCAGTCATAACTGTGATGCGCTGTTATCGAGTGCCACACCTCAGGCTGAAAGCATTGTAAGAGAAACCCTGCAGGATATTTATGATCAATCTCAACGTGCAGGCGGTATCATACACAGCATGCGTCAAATGATGCGTAAGGAAACGCCGCTGACCCGAAGTGTGGATATCAACCAACTGGTGCAGGAAACGGTGCGTCTGACCACACCGGAAGCACGCGAAAGTCAGATAGCCGTTTCTCTCGATTTGGCTGATGATCTGCCGCAGGTTGCCATCGATCCGGTTCAGATCCAGCAGGTGCTGGTGAATCTGGAGCGAAACGGCGTGGAGGCTATTCGCAATCACGGTTCTGCTGTGCGCGAGCTGACTATATCTACCGTCCTGGTCGACCGGAACAGTATAGAAGTCAGTGTCAGTGATACGGGCCCGGGAATATCTTCCGAGCTTGAAAATAACCTGTTTAAGTCGTTCCACACGACGAAAGCGGACGGCATGGGGATGGGGTTATCTATCAGCCGGTCGATTGTAGAGGCGCATGGTGGTCGTTTGTGGTTGGACCAAAGTTGTAAAGATATGACAACATTCAAATTCAGCTTGCCAGCAACGAAGGGCGAAAGCAATGGACACGATTGAGAAATCGGTTTACATCGTAGATGACGATGAAGCAGTACGGAAGGCGCTGACCCGATCTCTGGAGCAGCGGGGGTATCAGGTAAAGGCGTATGCCAGCGCTGAAGAGTTTCTGGAGACCTACCAGCACACCGCACCGGGATGTTTATTACTTGACGTACGGATGCCAGGTCTCAATGGTCTCGAGGTTCAGGAAATTTTGACCGAAAGGAAAATTCCACTGCCGATTATTTTTAGCACTGGACATGGAGATATTCCGATGTCAGTGCGTGCGATGAAGGGCGGTGCGGTAGATTTTCTGGAAAAACCCTATCCGGTAGAAAAACTGATAGAGCGGATTGACAGTGCGCTTGAGTCTGCCAGCGAAATGCATGAGTATGCGCAGAAGGAAGAACATATCACTAACTGCTTTTCACAACTGACTCCGCGGGAACGCGACGTGATGATCAGGCTGGTGGCTGGCGCTGCGGATACCTCCAACAAGGTAATTGCGCGTGATCTCGATATCAGTCACCGCACTGTTGATGATCACCGTGCGCGAGTAATGGCAAAAATGCAGGCTCGATCTCTGGCGGAGCTGGTGCAAATGTCGAAGATTTGCGGTGTTTACAAGTCCGAGTAACGCAATCGAGCACAGTTGTCAGCCGGGCAAGTCTGCGTAGTAGCTTACCGGGCCTTCTAATAAACGATTATGCCTTTGCTGAGAGTGCTAAAGCATGGTCACAGTGTTCTTGTTTAGCCCGCAGGTGCGCTCTTACTAATTGAATGTGACGTAATTATGCTGCGCACCCAGGTTAAGTACGTTTTCTAATACCCTGAGAGACGGTGCGCTCAAACCCGACCGGTAGCCTGCTGGTTCGAGCGTCATCTTTGACCGCATGTTCGCTGTTTCAACCGGTAAAGCGATATCATAGGGAAGTGCTAAAAAGGGATTTCGTCTGGGTCCAGGTTATCACCTGGACGTAATTCAGGTGGTGGAGGGGTTTCAGTGTTGGTTGCAACGGAATCTATCCGCCACGCGTTGAGGTTGGTGAAGTACTTGCCGTTCCATTCACGGCCGCGTAAGTCGAAATGTACCGTGAGTTCGTCGCCCTCGTTGTAGTTGTCAAGCAGGTCGCACTTTTCCTGGGTGAGCTGGAATTTTACGAGTTGCGGGTATTGTCCTTCTTCGACTTCCAGAACAAACTCCCGTGCACGGAATTTTTCTGTTTTCTGCTCGGTGTCAAAAGCGCGATGCAGTTTGCCGTTTACTTCAAAAGCCACAATGTTATCCGGAATGGGCGGGTTGTGAAGTATACCTTTTTACACGATAGCTTGATAGATATTCACCTGCCTTATCAGTCTTATCGCAGCGCTTTTTTTGTCGGATATTTACTCAGGAAAGCGGCGGTGCAGCGGGCAGTGTTCGTTCGGTATCGTTAATGTGGTTAGTGATATTGGTAAAGAATATGGTGCTGGTGGTCATGGCAATATCCACGAGCGTTTGATCAGCTATTCCGTGTTGTCTGGCGCTGTGTAACAAACTGTCTGGAATAGGTTTCCGCTCATTGAAAAAATGCCTGACGATCGCGAGTATGGTGTCGAGTTTTTCATTACCACTGGGTTTGCCGCTACGAATAGCAAGTTGCTGAGCCTGGTCAAGGCCTGCACGTTTTGATTTCATCGTATGAACAGACAAACAGTATTCACAACCAGTCGTCTCGCTGACCAGTAACTTGATCGCCTCCAGTTCTTTTTCGCTCAATTGGCTGTGTCGCAGGCAGGCTTCCATCGTCATGTAGGCGTTGAGTGCATGTTCACTGTTGGCGAACTGAAGATACACATCGGCGATCTGGCCTTGTACACGCGTTGGTGCCAGTAGTTCCAGCGTCTCTTCAGTCAGTTCCGTTTCATTGCGCGTGTGTAGTCGGGCCATGTGTGATTGCTTTGTCCGGGACGTGAAGGGCGATTGGCATTGAGCGGAGGTGCAGCCAGTCTTTATTCACAAAGGCTGGCTGATGTAACACCTGATCGTTGGGCTGGCTGTCGATGTGCTTTGTTAACACCCCGATGTATTGCCTTTATTGGGCGCAAGCGCTGTGTTACGCCGTGATTAGCACATCACGGCGCATGCGGTTATGGCCTATTGTTCAGTGCGGTGAATCGTCCAGTCGTCTGCCTGAAAGTAACCATCGCCCCACCAGATTTCTGTGCCTACCAATATGTTTGCCATGCACCAGTCATCCCGGAGTTTAACCGTGTTAGCACCTTGACCGAACACTTCAGTGACTCTGTGTGCGTAGGTGCGTGTCCATTCAATAAAAGTGTTCCAGTTGATTTCTCCGGAGGTTTCCGGGGATTGCGCTACAAAAGCGACGTATTCTTCGTCGGATGGTTTGGTGTACACATCGTAGCTTTTGCCGTCGAGCGACACGGTGGTGACAAAGTCTCCGGGTGCCGCCGGCAGTCGTTCGGCACCTCGATCCAGCCAGAGCATGATTTCATAACGCTGATTGCTTTCTGTGCCATTGCGGATCAGCGTGGAGACGTCGCAATTTCCGCCGAGTTCATGAAAGAAAGATTCGACCGCCACATTACGCTCGCCATTGATAGTTTGACCGTTAAACTCTTTACTTCGTGTTGGGTATTCTTCGCTCGAAAAGGCGTAGTCAATTTTGTAGAAAGGCAGTTCGTCCACGCGGACCGGCATGCCGGTGGCAGCCGGTGTTTCAGCCAGTGTGGAGCCGGAGTATTCTCCTGGAGATTTCACGCCGTAGATAATTTCGGGGTAGGATTTGACCAGCCAAACGGCTCCGCGAACGTCACTTTCATTGCCCCAATTATAGTCCCATCGCGGTATCACATTACCTGATGACTCACCGACTGAAATGCACTGCTGCCAGTCGGGCAGGGATGATGCGCAAAAATTCCAGGCGTTGGTGGACAACAGAAAGTCGCCGAATTTGAGGTTCGGGTGAAACTGCACGACCGGGCAGTTACCGTTCATGATCACCTCATTGTTTTCATCACGCGCAGGAGAAATGCAGTATTGTGTCTGTTGTGAGCGAATCGGGCTCATGGTGCTGACGAAAGTGGTGCCGGTGGTGGGTGCTGACAGGCTTAGTGAGCCGTCTTCAGTGACGTTGTCATTGCTGCCGCTGTCGACGGTATCCGGGGCATCGTCCTGTATATCATTCTGGCCGCCGTCACTGGAGCCACTGCCGCCGAACTGGTTGATATCATTGTTGCCACCGGTGGTGCCGCCATCGCTGGAACCACTGCCACCGAACTGGTTAATGTCATTATTGCCGCCGGTGGTACCTCCATCGCTGGAGCCACTGCCACCAAACTGGTTGATGTCGTTTTCGTTGCCGGTCTCTGAATCGCTTGATGAATCGTCAGTGCCGCTCTGATCGCTGCTGACAGGTTGATCGTTCTGAGACGATGTGGCGGTGGTGTTGTTGCGATGAATGCCTTCGCTGTCACAGCCGGTCAGGAGGATCGCCGCGATAGTGAGGGGAAGTAATTTTTGCATAGTGATCTTAAGCTCAATCCGCATCTCTGATTGTGTGGGCGGAGTGTACAGTTTTTGGCTCTCAGGCATGAGCACCGGATGTGAAAACTGGTTCTAAATCGGTAGCTTACACACGACAATTAACGGTTCGTCATTAACAGGTCGAACACACTATTCGCATCGTTTACACGTTGTAAATATATTGATACACACTCAGCAATCGCCGAATGCCTTTGTTGATCACAAAGGGCTTATTTACATGCTGGCGTGGTTTCATTGAATATAGTTCCAAAGCAGCTGGCCTCCACCGGCCTTGGTTTGTTCTGGATGTTTGTGACCGGACTTTGCTTTTTCGGTGTGACGGTGACCGTGCGATATGTGGGTACCGATATACCAGCGCCGCAGGCAGCTTTTATACGGTATGTAATTGGCACATTGTTGCTGGTGCCGGCCATGTGGGGGCTGTATCGAAAGCGCGTTCGAATTCATCAACCGTGGATGATGACGATTCGCGGTGTGGCACACGCGATGGGTGTCATTCTGTGGTTTTATGCCATGGCGCGTATCCCGATAGCCGAGGTTACCGCACTGGGGTACACCACGCCGGTGGTGGTAACCGTTGCGGCTGCGGTGTTTCTGGGTGAGAAACTGCATGCCAGACGGCTGCTGGCAGTGGTCGCTGGTTTTGCCGGGGTGTTGATTATTATCAGGCCGGGTTTGCAAGAGATTGCGATCGGTCAGATCGCTCAGGTCTGCACCGCGCCGCTGTTTGCGGTGTCTATGTTACTCACTAAAAAGCTCACCGCCAGAAATGATGCGATTTCAATTGTCGCCGGATTGTCGGTCGTGTGCACAATAGCGTTATTACCGCCGGCGCTGATTGACTGGGTAACCCCGGGTACGAAAGCGCTTCTGCTGCTGTCTCTGACCGCGGTGCTTGCGACTGTCGGCCATTACACAATGACACTGGCCATAGGTTATGCGCCGTTAAGTGCATTGCAGCCCGTTACTTTTCTGCAGTTAGTCTGGGCGTCAATTGCCGGTTACTTTCTGTTTGCCGAAGCGGTCGATGTATATGTGGTTATTGGAGGAACGGTGATCGTAGCAGCGGCCAGTTATATCGCGCACAGAGAAGCTAAGCTTGGACGTGAAGCCGCTGACACAGGTAAGGCCTAGCGGGTGTGTGTCAGGTCTTCTGCTACTGGATCTTTTTATTGTGCTTAAGCACGTTGATAGACGCGCTCTGTTCGTCGATCATTTTCATGAAAGAGGCACCACGACACGATTGATTGATCC